>JAYKHH010000345.1:0-8257 GCA_035285265.1 Leptolyngbyaceae cyanobacterium
GTGGGCAGTGGGCGCGAATCGATTCCCGCCCAGGTGTCTGGAGACAGTTTAGATGTGGCGTTCAATGTGAAGTACCTGATGGATGGCTTGAAGTCGCTGAACACGTCAGAAATTCAGATGCAATTAAACACATCCACTAGTCCTGTGATTCTCACGCCTCTAGGCGGCACGAAGATGACTTATCTGGTGATGCCCGTCCAAATTCGGAATTGAGATGGCAAGACCATCTGCTGAATGTAAGTGCTGAATTTAAGAATCTCCTAGGATGGCTAAATCGTTTGGGGAACATCAACGTTCAAGGGGGCTTCAGTTTGAAGCCCCCTTGAACGTTGGAATGCAGAATATCTTAACGAGCAGAGATTGGGGGTATTCCCTGAGGAATCTGACCATCACACTGCCATACTCTTTGCGAGAGGATCGGTCTTTTTGAGAGGATGGCTAGATTGTTGCTGTATTTAGCCTTTATACTTTACTCCCCTATACATTAAATTAGCGGTTTGCTTGACTGTGGACAAGCTGCTCTGGGCAGCATAGTTAGAATCTGATAGACCCAAGATTCTAATGCAACTGTCCTCAGAGAGTTTCCCTGCTTGAACGAGTTGAAATGCTCCCACAACTGCACTCAAGTCGGAGACGGTAAAGCTAAAGCCTTGCTTAGAGGCAAACTGAGCAACTTGAGCCCCAAGTTCGCCCTTGAGAGCTTGAGTTTCTTCAGTATCTAGTTCCTTGGGATTACTAATATTTCCATCTCCACCAATCAGTTCCTGCAGTTGTTGACGCAGCTTGGCATCTGCCGCCGTCTTCTCCATGAACCGCACTACTTGCAATGTATTATCTTGACCAATGGAGGGGGCAGTACCCCGATAGCGAATCCCCCGGTAAGTCATCTCTCCAATCTGCTTCAGGGCTGGGAGCAAGCCTCCGGTCATACTTGACAAATTCAAAAGCTTTGAGAATTCTTGTTCGGAGAGTTCTCCCGCTTGAACCCGTTGTAAGGCATCAATCACGGAAATTAAATCAGCCATGCTGAACTGAAAGCCATGCTTGAAGGCAAACTCAGCGACCAATGCACCGCGCTCGCTTTTAAGGGCGCGCGCTTCTTCTGCATCGATTTCTGCTGCCTTACTGATGTCTCCGTCTCCCGTATCCAGAAGACCTTTCAGTTGTTGGCGCAACTGCTCATCTGCTGCCGTCTTCTCCATAAACTGCAGAACCTGCAATACCTGACTGCTGGCTGCTGGTGCAGGTTTACTTTTGTAGCGAATACCCATATAGACTAGGTCAACCGCTTGTTCAAGGACAGGTAACCGACTCCCCGTGTTTGAGGTCGAGTCTTGCAAACCCAGTGCTTTTGAGAATTCTGCCTCAGATAGCTCACCTGACTGGAGCCGTTGAAACATGCTGACGACGGTGCTTAAATCTGCCACTGTAAACTGGAACCCTTGCTTGGCAGCGAAATCAGCAACCAAGACACCTCGTTCGCCCGTGAGCGCTTGGGCCTCTTCCAAATCTAGTTCCTTGGCATTGCTAATATCACCGTCGCCAACTCCAAGGAGGGTGATGAGTTCTTGACGACAAGACTCATCTGCGGCTGTCTTCTGCATAAACTTGAGTACTGCATCAACTGCCATGGTTATAAACCTCACAATGTTCTTTTCAGACACTTAGAATATCTTACTCAGACCTTTTTAGGAGCAATATTCAGGCTTTAAAAAACAAGAATCCATGACAATTGGTACCCATAAGGGTGCTTGATTGGAGATTGATGATTAGCTCTCCGTAACTACTCAGAAGGGTGGAAAAAGTTAAAAGATGCTTATGGAGTAAGCATTTCATGCGATTGTACGAAAAATGGAATTCTCAAGAATCTCCAATTTATTCAACTGATTGAGAAATCCCGTATTTTAATGCACTTGTATAAAATTTGAACTTCTAAAAGTCGCAGTTTGAGTAGCTTGAAAATCTAAATCTGGAGTGTGGACTGTTACATTTTTCAATGATTTAGAGATTGTATGAGAGCAGCGCGATCGCTCATGACCTGCCTCTCAAAAGACTTCGGGCTGAGGTGGAAACTAGGATAATCCACCAACCATTGAACAGCAGGGTGACTCCCACTAATAAACCAATCACCCAGGCGGCACTGAAGGGCCATCGGTTCCAAATCAGAATTCCTAGAATAATACTGACAATGCCACTGGCAAGCACCCAACCCCAGTTCGGGCTGGAACGCATTTGAAAAGCCATAATGGTTTGAATCACGCCACTGACTAGGATGGCAATTCCTAAAACCAGGGTTAGACTGATGGCACCAATGACAGGGCTTTGGAGAATAAAGATCCCAGCACCTAAGTAGAGTAGACTCACCAAGAATTTTAGAAAGAAGTTTCCAGCCTTGCGGGTTTGAAACGAGTAGATCATTTGGACAATGCCACTGACGATTAAAACCCAACCAAATACTAAGGTGGCGATCAGGGTGGCATAGAAGGGTGCGGCGATCGCTAACACTCCCAAGATGATCATCAAAATCCCTAGGGCAACGGCCCAGCGATATCCTCTCTGTAATTCCTCTTGTAGGGTGCGATCTTCGGTTTCCAGTCTCATAGGTGGTCTCCATACGCTCTGGTGAGTCCAATTACAGGAATCTTGCCTGTCTTACTGGCTATGAACCTCCCTCTGGAGGTGTAAATCATTTGGAAAGGGAATTTGAGAAGGGATGGGGCGATCGCAAACCCAACAATCAGGATAGGCTGATGCTAAGGTCTAGATAAGGGGTAGCACGGAGGTGGCAACGATGATAGTCGCAACACCAATGCTAGGAGAGCAGCGGGTAATACTCCCTAATGTGGGTTGGCAGTTTTTTGAAACGATGCTGGCTGAATTAGGAGAACACCGAGGGATTCGGTTGGCCTATGATCGAGGAACTTTGGAGATTATGTCGCCACTGATGCCCCATGAACACACCAAGCGGCTGATTGAAAAGTTAATTGATGCCCTCGTGTTGGAATTGCGACTGAAGATGAAAAGTGTAGGGTCGATGACTTGCAAGCGAGAAGATTTGGAGCGGGGCATTGAACCAGATTCAGGATTTTATATTCAAAACGAATTACTCGTTAGGGGGCGTAAGACCTTAGATTTGAGCCAAGATCCACCCCCTGACTTGATGCTAGAGGTGGACTTTACCAGTTCATCCCTGGATAAGGAACCCATCTATCAGGCCCTTCAAGTTCCAGAGGTTTGGCGCTATGCCAATGGGAGATTAACCATCAAACGGTTGCAATACGGGGTCTATGTACCTTTAAATTACAGTCCTACCTTTGCCAATTTGCCATTAACGGAGCTTCCCCGGTTTTTAGAGCAAAGTGATGAGATTGGGGAAGTTGAGATGATTTTGGCATTCCAAGCTTGGGTGCGAGAGCAAGTTAAGCCGTAATTCTCGTATTGGACTTAGGGGGATACTCACTTATGCTGTTGGAGTTAAGACGGTTGCAAGTGCCACCCGGACAACGGGTACTCCTCCAAGATGTGTCTTGGCAGGAATTTGAGACGATTCTGGAAGAACTGGGAGAGCACCGAGGAGCACGACTCGCCTATGACCAAGGAACCTTAGAGATTATGGTGCCGCTACCCGAGCATGAGCTTAGGAAAGAAATCATTGGCGATTTGGTCAAGGCATTGTTAGAAGAACTCGATCTTGAGTTTTGTAGTTTGGGATCTACAACCTTTAAAAATCAGTTGATGGTGCAGGGGATTGAGCCAGATCAGTGTTTTTATATTCAGCATGAAGCTGTGGTTCGGGGTCAAGATCGGATCAATCTAGAAATCGATCCACCCCCTGATTTAGCTTTGGAGGTTGATGTAACTTCGCGAACCCATCCCAGTATCTATCAGCGTTTGGGAGTGCCAGAATTATGGCGATTTGAGAAGGGTAAGCTCCAAATTAATGTTCTGATACAGGATCGGTATGTTGAGGTGTGTGAAAGTCCAAATTTTCCAGGGCTGCCATTGATTGAGGTAATTCCCAGCTATGTAGAACAGGCCAGGATAGAAGGGAGAAACAAAGCCTTGAGATTGTTTCGACGCTGGGTACAAGACCAAATAGGGTACAAGACCAAATAGAGCAATAAACAGAGGTAAGCCAATGGTCACGTTGCAACTGAACCAAATTCGGGTGTTACCAGGACAGCGCCTGTTGCTGGAAAATGTGAGTTGGCGCGAATTTCAGGCGATTTTGCAGGAGTTAGGAGAACATCGGGCCACTCGTTTGTCATACAGCAGAGGGATATTAGAAATTGTGGCTCCCTTACCAGAACATGAGAAAGCCAAGGTAATCCTGGGCGATCTCCTCAAGGCCCTCCTTGATGAGTTGGATATGAATTGGGAATCGTTGGGGTCAACCACGTTTCAGCGTGAGGATATGAAAGCTGGAATTGAGCCAGATGATTGCTTCTATATCCAGCATCATGCCTTGATGATTGGTAAAGACCGGATCGATTTAACGGTTGATCCGCCTCCCGATTTGGCGATTGAGGTGGATGTAACTTCTAAGACTAAACTCAGTGCCTATGAGTTGTTGCAGGTACCTGAGATTTGGCGCTATCAGAACCGCAAGCTACAAATTAATCTGTTGCAAAACGGAAAGTACGTTGAATCCCCCATCAGTTTGATTGTCCCAAACCTACCAGTACTAGAGGGGATAGCTCAATTTCTGGAAATGAGCCGAGTCGCCGGTACTGCCCCCGCCTTAAGAGGGTTTCGTCGTTGGGTGCGAGAGCAAATTCATGGCAGGTAAAGCCTAAGATTCCGTAACTGTTCTTCTAAGCGTTTGAGTTGTTGGTAAGCTCCCTCCAAGAGATCGCCCGACCCACAGAAGCAATCCGTGAACAAACCGAACCCAAAGTTCAACGCCTCATCGAGCTAACCAAAGCCAACCAGCAAGCCTATCAAGATGTTTTAGACTGGTTCAAATACCAGTGGGATATTGAGAAACCAGGGCAAAAACTAGAACACTTTGCTACTCTCAGTGAAGAGGAATTCTGAGCCGAACTGCGAAAACGTATTCCCATTCAACGGAACACCCAATCTGAGGTGCCAGGCGGATTGATCAAATTGTCTACAAGCTTTATGGATTGACGGAAGAAGAAATCGCCCTTGTAGAAGGCAGATAAGTGGAAAGCAACGAGGAAAGCACACAACATGCTGACCTAATAAGATTACCCATGAAAACCACCGACTATTTCAATGAGTTTGCTGCTCAGAAGCATCTTGAAGTTCAACGAGAGTGGATCGAGCGGGTATTGGCAAACCCGATTAAGCGAGAAGTGCAACCCAATGGTCGGATTTCTTATTGGGGAAATATTTCAGAAGCAGAAAGTCGAGCTTTACGGGTGATTACGCTAGCGGATGGAGAAACCGTTCATAATGCTTTTTTTGACCGTAACTTTTATAAACGACAGCAGCGAGGCGAGGAACCCTAATGAAGATTCAATATTTTGCTGAAACAGATACATTGGCAATTGAGCTAACTAGTCAATCTGTGGCCTCTACCGATGCCATCACGGATGATTTAATCCTGGATTACGATGTCCTGGGTAAGATTGTTGCCATTACAATTGATAACTATTCTAAAAATGTGGATGTCATTAATCTTCAAGCCCTCGATTTGCCCTTGTTAAGTGTGTAATCAGACCCCTGTTAGAAAATGCTCAATCATGGCAGGTAAAGCCTCAGATTCCGTAACTGTTCTTCCAAGCTTTTGAGTTGTTGATAAACCCCTTGTAAGCGATCGCCATCTACTTCTACTTGTTGGGTTGGATAGCGTTGAAGCACTTCTAATAAACTAATCTGACCATCTGCCGCCGCCGAGAGCACCAGGGCTGAACGTAAAGCTTGCTCGTCTGCTACCTGAGCAGGGGTATAAATGACTTGGCTAATCTGAGTTAGGATAAATTTCCCCACAAAGCTATTGAGGAAACGGTCTAGGACAACATGATCTGCCTGAATGGGTTGGATGAGCACTCGACGCACTGGCTCTGGATCTTGATTAGCCATTCTGAATAAGGATTGCAGGGAGGGTGACGCTTCTCCTGTTTCCGCAAAGGTCGTTAACTCGCTCACGGAAGCAGATTCTTGAAAGATGCTGTACTTGAGAATGATCTGTTCAGCGGCGATCGCACTCCCGCCTCCCAATCCTAGAAGGGCGACGACTACAACTCCTAAACTCCAGCGTAGGATGAATCCAAGCCGCATCTACAGTCTTACCTCTATATCCTTACTCTGACCTTACCGAATCTCATAAGGTTTCAGTATCTCCCCAAGGTCACCTTTAATGGATGCTGGACCGTAAATAATGGATAGCGATCGCGGCTGTCGCTCTTAATTAGTTAGGATGCATGAGATGATTAAATCTCTGAATTTTAGTGACGTTAGGTGAGTGCAATGCAGATCAAACTCCAACGCTGGTTAGTGTCTTTTTTGGTGCTGAGCGCATTGATGATGGGCTGTACACCGCAACAAGCTGCCACTTCGCCTTCTCCTCTTGCTGCTGATACGCCCACTGCACCTTTAGCGCAGCCCAGTCCCCAACTGGCTAACCTACCTCGTCTCAACGGTAAAGCGACGGTAGAACTGATGGTGAAGGGGTCTCCTATTGTCATTGAAGTGGATGGTGAGAACGCCCCCATAACGGCTGGAAACTTTGTAGATTTGGTGAAGCGGGGAGTGTATGACGGGCTAGTCTTCCATCGTGTGGTTCGGAGTCCTAAGCCCTTTGTGGTGCAGGGTGGTGATCCTCAGAGTAAAGACCCGAAGGTGCCCCCTGAGCAACTGGGAACGGGAGGATTTGTGGATCCCGCTACGTCCCAGCCTCGTTTAATTCCCCTGGAAATTAAGCCTGAGAAAGCAGCAACCCCTTTGTATAGCCAAACCTTAAGTGATGCAGGGCTTTCTACACTGCCTCAGTTGAAGCATACTCGTGGTGCAGTCGCCATGGCGCGTTCCATGATGCCTGATTCTGCCTCTTCCCAGTTTTATGTTGCCTTGGCGGATCTGGGCTTTTTAGACGGTAACTATGCGGTCTTTGGCTATGTTACTCAGGGTATGGAAGTGATCGATAAAATTGAGCAAGGCGATCGCATTGATTCCGCAAAAGTCACCCAGGGTCTAGAAAACCTCAAGCCTTAAGCTAATGTCTTATCCCACCCCGATTTTGGATCGCGCCCTAGCTGCTCGTCGTCAACACAACGAGCAGCAACGCTTAGAAACTGTGGATCGGGTTATTGCATGGCTAGAGTCCGCAGGTCAACGCTATGGCATTGATCGGGCCTATCTTTTTGGTTCTATGATTCGTCCCTATCGGTTTATGGATCGATCCGATGTGGACGTAGCAGTTGAGGCAATGGACGCGGAACAGTTTTTTCAAGCGATGGCAGAACTGTCAGAACAGGTCGAGCGGGACGTTGATCTGGTGGAATTATCCAAGTGTCCGTTTGCTGATCGCATTCGCCAACAGGGGGTGCTATGGACACGAACCATTTAGCCCTCCTGGAAACAGATATCGCTGCCCAACGAGTCACCATTGATCGGGTGTTTGCAATGTTGGTGCAGCGATCGCAGCATCTCTCGCCAGAGAACCTAGAGAAGTTGGAGAGTGTAGCGTATCAACTGCATAATTTCTATGGATCGGTTGAAGAGTTGCTGAAAGTGGTTGCTGCCTCTTTTGAGAACAATGTTTCAGATGCATCCCAGTGGCATAGTTTATTACTAAAGCGCATGATGCAGTCCGTGCCAGGGGTACGACCTGCTTTGCTATCTATGGAAAGCTATGACCTACTCAATTCCCTGCGAGCCTTTCGGCATTTCTTTCGTCATGCCTATGGGGTGCCTCTCGATTTTTTACAGCTTCAAAGCAATTTAAATAAGGCCATGCAAGTTAAGCCGCAGTTAGACCAAGATGTTGATCGGTTCTTGCAAGTATTGCGATCGCTAGAGCCAACCTAGAGCGCATCCAGGGATTAGCCTATACTTCAATCTCATCCAGGGTAGAGTCTTCGCCCCTTTCGGTGTAAGGATTTACGAAGGAAATGGCTATTGAGATCGTCTTACTGCCCACAAACAAACCCCAGGATGCCTCTGGGAAGTACATCCTGGGGTTTGAGCTTCAGGGTGAGGGTCTACCCCGACTTAATGTTGGCGGTTTCCGTTGCCATTCGTCTGGCCCTTGGTGGAGACAAGTCGCTCCATCAACTTTTCTGGAACTTCC
>JAYKHH010000346.1:0-7836 GCA_035285265.1 Leptolyngbyaceae cyanobacterium
CCCTAACCCCCCTTAAAAAGGGGGGAATTCAGAGCCTAACCCCTCTTTATTAAGGATTAAGGGAAAAGTTTGGAGAAGCCCCCCTTTTTAAGGGGGGTAGGGGGGGATCTCTTCAGGGGATGGTCAATCTCTACATAAGTCCTGACATCTTCATTAAGGAGTGAGGGTGGCGCTAACGAGTAATTGGGTATAGGGATGCTGGGGGTCATCCAACACCTGATCCGTAAGACCCGACTCGACCACCTGACCGTTTTGCATCACCAACAAGCGGTGCGCCAACAATCGAACTACTCCTAGATCATGGGTGACTAAGATTAAGCTGAGGTTTAGGGAACGGACTAAATTTCTTAACAGATCTAATAGACGCGCTTGCACCGAAACATCTAATCCCCCTGTGGGTTCATCCATAAACACCAGACGAGGTTGGGTTACCAGAATCCGAGCCAGTTGCAATCGCTGTTGCATTCCCCCCGAAAATGTGCTCGGTAAATCGTCAATGCGGGCCGGATTGATTTCCACTTGTTGCAGCCAGTGGGTGGCTGCTTGGCGAATATTGCCGTAGTGCCGAACCCCAGTCCCCATCAGGCGATCGCCAATATTACCCCCCGCACTGACCCGCATCCTGAGACCATCACGGGGATTTTGATGGACAAACCCCCATTCCGTTCGCATCAGCGATCGCAGGCGGGGTTCCGATAGCGTTTTAAGATCCAACCAATCTCCCGCCAGGTTTTGATAGGTTACACTGCCCTGATCCAGTTTCATCTGCCCTGACAGACAATTGAGCAGGGTCGATTTGCCGGAACCGGACTCGCCCACAATTCCCAATACCTGACCGGGATAGAGATCAAAGGAGATCTGATTACAGGCGGCGATCGCCCCAAAGTGTTTACTTAAATGTTGAACTGTCATCAAGGGTTGCATGATTCCTCCTGGCCCAAATGATCCGTTTGGTGGGTGTGACCGTTCTGGTGAGTATTCTGGTGATCCGCCTGATAATTTGCTTGCCGACGGTTGCAGTAGTCCGTATCTGAACAAATCCATAGGCGCTTGCCCTGGTTATCCAAAACCACTTCATCCAGAAAGCTCTCCGTGCTGCCGCAAAACTCACAGTGCCGATCCCAGGTTTCCACTGTGAAGGGGTAGTCCTCAAAATCCAAACTTTTGACGGAGGTGTAGGGGGGAATCGCGTACAGGCGTTTCTCGCGGCCTGCCCCAAATAGTTGTAGAGCCGGACTCCGATCCATTTTGGGATTATCAAACCGAGGGATCGGGCTAGGACTCATCAGGTAACGATCATGCACCAGCACGGGATAGTCGTAGGCAGTAGCGATTCGACCATGACGGGTAATGTCCTCGTAGAGTTTGACGTACATCGCTCCATACTCTTGCAGGGCGTGCATTTTTCGGCTTTCTACGGTAGAAGGTTCTAGCCAACGCAGAGGTTCTGGAATCGGGACTTGATAGACCATAATCTGCCCTTCTCGCAGAGGTGTTTCTGGAATCCGGTGGCGCGTTTGGATTAAGGTGGCTTCCTCCGTTACCTCCGTGGTTTTGACTTGGCAAACTTGAGCGAAAAAACGGCGAATATTGACTGCATTGGTGGTGTCATCGGCTCCTTGGTCAATTACCTTCAACACGTCTGCTTTCCCAATCACGGAGGCTGTTACCTGAATTCCCCCGGTTCCCCAGCCGTAGGACATGGGCATCTCACGGGAGCTAAAGGGAATCTGGTGCCCTGGAATCGCAACGGCTTTAAGTAAACTACGACGGAGCGATCGCTTGGTTTGCTCGTTCAGATAGGCAAAATTAAATCCTGTTTGGTCGCGGGTTAGGGAGGCGTTAGACATGCATCACCTGGGTGGATGGAATCTTTGGCATGGTTCAAAACGGGGCATTCTAGGAAATTTGGGCGCACCCTGACCCTGACGTTTATCCTGTCTCCCCCCTTTGCTTTAGCGCAGCGGCGCGGTAGCGCGGGGGATTAAGGGGGGTAATTTCAGGGGCTGACGGGAATTCTAGAGTCATGCATATATCTCTGGTTCAGATGTGAACTCCCCGAATTACCCCACCCTAACCCTCCCCTTGCAAAGGGGAGGGAACAAGAAATGAGCGAATTCTAATGCTTACTGGACTTGTGCCAGAGCTAGGGTGAAATAGGCTGATCAATCAGTTGGGAGAGACTCTCTCCCTCAGGCTCCTCGATCGCCTTCTGCTGACGCATCTGACGCACTAGGTTAAGTTCGGCTTGGAAATCAATGTAGTGGGGGAGTTTCAAGTGCTGGACAAAGCCTTGGGCTTCAATGTTGTCCGAGTGGTAGAGGACAAACTCAATGTCTTGGGCGGGACTCTGGGCTGTTTCTCCTAACTCCTGCGATCGCATGGCTCGGTCTACCAAGGCCATCGACATAGCTTTGCGTTCGTTGTAGCCAAAGGTCAGTCCATAGCCACGGGTAAACTGGGGCGGCAGATCGGAACTGCCTGCAAATTGGTTGACCATTTGTACTTCCGTGATCGTGATTGACCCGATCGCTACTTCAAACCCCAACTCCTCTGGACAAATCACCACCTCCACATCTCCAACCCGTACCTCCCCCGCAAAGGGATGATTTTTGCCGTAGCCCCGTTGAGTTGAATAAGCCAAAGAGAGCAAAAAGCCTTCATCTGCCCTTGCTAAATTTTGTAGGCGGGCATCCCGTTCGGCAGGGAGGGTCAGGGGTTGCTGAGTCAGATCAAATACAGGTTGGTCATCCGTCGCCACCTCAGCTTGGATTAAGCCTTCTTGATCCAGGGTATCAATCACACAGGGGATGGCATCCGGTATCTGACTTAACGCTGGAACTGAGGAAGCGCTAGGGGATTCTTCCCTCGCCACTGCTAGTTGAAAATCGAGTAACCGATGGGTGTAATCAAAGGTGGGGCCAAGAAACTGTCCTCCTGGCACATCCTTAAAAATGGCAGAGATACGGCGGCGAATTTCAATAGCGCTGGTGTCCAGAGGTTGACTGTCATAGAAGCGAGACAAAGTAGTGCGGTAAGCCCGCAACAAGAAAATTGCCTCAACCAAATCTCCACAGGACTGTTTGATGGCTAAAGTTGCCAGTCCGCGATCGTAGAGACTGCCTTCGCACATCACCCGATCTACCGCCAGGGTTAACTGTTGATCAATCTGCGCCAAGGTTAATTCGGGAACCGCCGGGTTGCCCCGTCTTTGCATCTCCAGTAATGCTTCTGCATTCTGAATCGCTTGTTCACCGCCCTTAACTGCTACGTAAGCCATCTCACCTCCTTTAGCGGACTCGCCTCAAGTACATTTGCGTGGAACCAATGGGTGGATTGCACCTATTGGTTTTACATTGATTAGAGCTGTTGCTTTGTAAGCTTGAAAAGCCATGAAACGTACTTCTGGCAATCCTTTTAGTTAGCCTTCCGGATTCACTGGTTACGGCCCATACAGCGTCAGCCTGTCCGGAATCTCTCCCGATGAAATCAAAAGGTCTATGGGTTCCACATAGGCCCCATGATTGACAGGATTTACCGAGGTAGATTGCTGGCTAACTGTGGTTCGGGGCAAGCCAACTACGCGATCCTCAGCGAACAGGAATACATCTACCCCTAGCGGGTATAGATCAATATTGGCAAGCCGTTCTGTCCAAAAACTAGCAGGCAACCCTGGAACGGTGAGGTGCTGGGTATGCTGAATTCCTGGGCCAGTTAGACTAACTGATTTACCTGCATGAAAGTTGTCTACTTGAATCAGTAAAGTGGTCGAAATTTCAGGAGCCTCCGCTGTACCGACTTGAAACGTGTTCAGAGCAGGCATTATCTGAGGATCATTAATCAGAGCAAAGGCAGCAGCTTGAGGATCTTCCGTAAATTGGCATCCGGTGTGGAACAACAGCCAAGTTTTGACTTCGGAGCTGAGGGTAGGTTGGATCCAAACGGGGGTATCCAGATCCAACAGGGTGAGGCAGGCGGCGGCACAGGCCAGATTGAGTCCTGCTGGGGAAGCGAGATGAACGGGAATTGGGCGATCGCTCCCTGGATGCGCCAATGCCTCTAATAACACCCGAAAGGTTGCTTGAGCATCCTGTACCCGATCCTGAAATCCTGGTAGGGATGGAGTCTGGGCTGGATGTCCAGAATGGAAGTGAGCAGTTGACATGGTTATTCCCCCCGAACGAGATTGAAAAAGTTAACTTGGGTGGAGGCAGTTTGGTTTTGTTGCGTGACCTGTTGTTCCTCATGACTGGCTTGTAAAGGGGCAATCACAGAGGTTTGTACGCGATCACACCACTCGCTGGTCTGCAAAAGCGCATCGCAGACGGCAGCGAGTTCAGCATGGCGGAGCGATCGCCCTGCCACATACCCAAATCCCACTGCCATGGCTGCTGCCGGATCCTCCTTGGGTGGGGAGAGTTGCACCACACAACGACTCACCGTCATTTCCCCTAGGTTGAACTGTTGCCCCGTTCCACCCGCCCGACCCCGCACCATCACTAACCCTACCTCCGGTGGCCGCAGGAATTGATAGGGCGGTAATTCCCCCAACGCTTGGACGGTTTGCTCCAAAACTTCTGGATGGGTCTTTGCCAGGACAGCCATCCAATTCTGCCGGATCGAAATTGAGTTCATAGTGGGGAGGCTGCCCGGATGCAGGCTAACTGAGGTTTTTAAAGGCTAATCCCTAAATTGCTCTAGATGTCTAGATGAATTCCTGTAGTTTACAAGAATCTTGCTAAATTTGTATAGATGTCTAGATGAATTTATCAATTTTTTCTGGCTGCATTCTTGCAACCTCCTTTAGAATTAGTAACCATGAATGAAGCCTTACCCACCTATTTACAGATCGCCCATCAATTGCGCCAAAACCTCCAAAGCGGCACCTACCAGGCGGGAGAGCAAATTCCCACGGAAGCACAACTGGCTCAAAGATTCAACGTCAACCGCCATACCCTGCGACGAGCCATTGGTTTACTTAAAGAGGAGGGACTGCTGCGGGTTGATCAGGGTCGGGGAACATTTGTGGCTAATCCCCTCATTCGCTATCCGATTGGACAACGGGTACGCTATAACGAAACCCTGAAAGCCCACGGGCACACGGCCAGTTTTAAACTGATCCGGGCTGTTGCTATTCCTGCTGAGGCTGCGATCGCCAAGGAACTAGAAATCTCTCTGGGATCAGAAGTTGCCCTAATTGAACGCCTGGATTTTGCAGACAACCAGCCCATCAGTATCTCTAGTAGCTACTTTCCCATGGCAGAGTTTCCAGATATCCTCGAACACGCTCAAGCCATGCAATCGATTTCCAAGGTGTTGCGTGAAATCTATGGCTGTGAGCATATCCGTCGCACCACTCGCGTCTCCGCTCGGATGGTGAAGCTCACCGATGCTCGCCTGCTAGAATTGCCCCTCAATTGCCCAATTTTGCTAGCCGAGTCGGTCAATGTGGATCAGCACCATCGGGTGATTCAGTATGGGGTGACTCGCTTTCGGGGCGATCGCATGGAGTTAGAGTTTCACAATACCCTCTTGTAAAAAAACTTTGCTGGGTACGAGGGTGATGGGCAAAGCCTAGAGTTCCGTCAAATTTTTCTCGCACATCATAAAGAGATGGCGGAGGAGTCCCAAAACCCAATTCATTTCACCGATCGCATCGGGGGGATTCTCATACACTTGACCGGTAGGGATCAATTTATAAAACTGCCAGATTGCACCATTGGTCATCATCCCCAAAACATCTATTAGGATCGTACAAGGTAGATCACGAGTCGTTAGTTAACTATGCAACTAGAAGACGATTTCAACTTTCTAGCTCCCGATGATATTCGGCTTAAAGATACGCGAATTGGCATTGAAACGATTTTATTTGATTACCTCTTTCGTGCTAAAACTCCAGAGGAGATTGCTAACACGTATCCTTCGCTTAAGTTAGAACAAGTTTATGCCACGGTCCTGTATTACTTGCATAATAAGCAAGCTGTTGATGCTTATATGACGGACTGGCTAGAGTGGAGCGATCGCATGAGACTAGAGCAAAAACAAAATCCTAATCCCGTGATAGAAAAACTACAAAAATTGAAAGCTCAAAAGCTGGCAACTTAGATTTATGACGCTCAAGTATCTCATGGATGAGAATGTTGATCCAGTTTATACAAATCAATTACGCTGATTAAACCCAAATTTATTTGTGATTGCAGTCGGTGACTTAACTGCGCCGTCCAGAGGAACCTTAGACCCAGAGATCTTAACTTTGGTGTGAAGAGCATAACTTTATTCTCGTTACCAATAACCGCAAATCCATGCCAGTTCACTTGGCAGATCATAATATAGCAATCCTCAATGAGTTCTCAATCTCTTCCCCCCTTCCTGCTTGGGCTACTGTGTATACATCAGTCGGTTGTTGGGTATTGCCAGCCCTTTTGGCCCCCTAAATCCCCCAATTCTGGGGGACTTTGATGGTTTGAAAGCCCCCCAGAATTGGGGGGGTGGGGGGCTAAGAGAACTGGTGGATACACCGTAGCCATGCTTGGGAGAGGGGGCTGGGGGGTGTAGCTGGCTTCCCGTTGGCGCAGCCTGCCGAAGGCGTAGGGTGGGTGTTTATGATTCAAATAGGATTGCTATGGCCCAGGGACATCATGTTCCAGGAATCTTGATTTTGAATCAGAGATCAAGCGTTGGTGAAAATATTGAGCAGTTAATGTTAATGGCAGAAGGATCGCTTGAAAATGAGTATCAAGATCGAATAGAGTTTCTACCTCTTTTTTAGAAAAAGTGTAGGGGGCAATCTCACTTCTATCTGCGATCGCCCCCCTGCCCAGCAAGTCGGGCTACATTGCCATCCAATCAGGATTCCACATTCAAGCGGAAGAGCAACACATCCCCTTCCTGGACTACATACTCCTTCCCTTCACTACGAACTAAGCCTTTCTCCTTGGCACCCCCCAGCGAGCCAGTCCTACCCAATCTTTATAGACAAATAGACAACCGTTTCGGCTCGAATAAAGCCGCGCTCAAAGTCAAAGTGAATCGTTCCCGCCGCTTGAGGAGCCAGCAGCATTCCGGCTTGAATTGTCTAGGCATGGGTTTCCTTAGGGCTAGCTGCAATAACCTTTTCTGTAGCGATATGATACTCCTATTGATCAGGCCATCGCAAAACCTGTATGCTGCCTGACCTTGGGATGACGAAAACCCAGAAAATATTTTCCTTGGGAGGATGATGCCGGTGCCATCCTCCTTCATGCCAAACTAATGTCTATCTACCACTACTGCTTCTGTAGCTTTTGAATGGTGTTGAGGAGTTGTTGCTGGTGAGCACTATTGCCTTGAGCAGCAAAGATTCTGGCAGCTTGGGTTAAGTCCGCGATCGCTCCCTGTTTATCCCCTAGATCAATGCGGGCCAGTCCTCGATTGTTGTAGGCATTCGCAAAATTGGGATGAAGTTCTATAGCCTGACTAAAGTCGGCGATCGCCCCTTGAAAATCTTTCAACCTTGACCGAGCTGTACCTCGATTATTATAGGCATTGGCAAATTTAGGGCTAAATTGAATGGCTTGAGTGAAATCACTGATAGCCCCTTCCAAGTCTCCTAATTTAGACCGAACCGTACCTCGGTTGTTATAGGCATTCGCAAACTTAGGATTCCGTTGAATCGCTTGGTTGAAATCTGTGAGAGCAGCTTGGGCTTCGCCTAGCTTTTGATAGGCGAAACCTCGATTATTGTATGCTTTGACCAGATTAGGATTGATGTAAAGAGCGCCAGTGTAATCTGAAATCGCTTGCTGGTAATCGTGGAGAGTAGAATAGACAGCTCCTCGGTTGAAATACAGCAATGGA
>JAYKHH010000347.1:0-8176 GCA_035285265.1 Leptolyngbyaceae cyanobacterium
ATGGGAGGCGTTTTTGTCGGTGGGGGTGTAGGGCTGGTTCTGGGAGGTGGGGATGCCCTGCCCTATCGCAACCGCTTGAATGCTGGAAAGTACTTGGTCGTGGTTCGCGGGTCTGATAGTTTAACTCGTTTAGCGACCAATATTCTCCGTCGATTTAATCCTGAAAATATGCAGGGATACCTCGATCCCACAGTCAAATAAAATCACCCAGATAAATTAACAAATTAACATTGATCACCGTGGGTGATTACTTTCCAAACAACATCTAGTAGTCTGCCAAGCAGTTTTTGCAGGGTCGGAGACCCTGCAAAAACCTACAAATTGGTTCTTTGGGATTGGAGCAACTGGGCAAAGTTCCTTTGGTGAACGACTAGCGTCAAATGGTTCTCTGGTGTTTAGCGGTTTCCTGCGATCGCTGGAGCCTAAAACCCAAATTAAAGCGTTGCGGGTGGAAGGTCTAAATCCGGTCAGGGCATGGCACTGCCATACCCTGACCCATAATCTCGTTACTTGGATGTTCCAGCAACGGGGAGAGAGTAGGTAGGCACCCCACTAGGGGATGGGACTACAGGCTCTGGTTTGTCTTCATCGTCCTTATCCTTTTGCTTTTCTTGACTCACCTGAGTCACAAAGATTTCCACATCCCGCTGAATGATTTCCTCAATCCGATCCGCAAAAACCACAAAGGCATCTTCATGGGTTTTGAAGGTGCGGTAGGAACCACTCAGTTGAGAAAATTGCCAGCCCTGGGTTTTTAAAGATTCCGCAGTGCGTCGATAATGCTGCCAGCGCTCCCCGTAATGGAAGAATTCTTCGACAGCGGCACTCACAGCGACGACTCCGCTGAGACCAATGGTGAGATAACGCAGGGCTTTGGTCAGATTCTCGTTATTGCTGACCTCGAAACTCACCAAGACCGGAACAATCACGCCACCAATAATGGCCGTAAGCCGCAATGCATAGTAGCGATCGCGGGTTTGACTTGCTTTGCCCTCAGTCCACATCAATTGATCAAGCCAGCGCGATTGCAGAAACTTCTTTTGCGCTTCTTTTAGATGGAGTTCTTGAAACAGTTCGCCAAAGTCTTTCTTGAGCCAATCACGATAGGGATCTGGTTTTGCCATCAGTTACTCCTGGGTAGATACAGAAAACACTGCCTCAAGTTCCTTAGCCAGCGAATCAGAGGGCGCTGGAGAGTTGTTAACCTGAGTCACTGGAGAACGATCTAGGCTCTGGGTTTTTCCTCTGACGGCTTCTCCCAGTGGCTCTATTGGGATAGCACTGCCAGCATCCTCCAAATTCCTGGACACTTCCTTAACCATAGCGTCCACTGCTTCTGCCGCAGAGGACTCTTCAGTCAGCGACTCTAACCTTGGATTGTTCATGGCAACCTCAAAACTGGGGTTGGAGCTAGCTGCAACTTCAGAAACCATCGAATCAAAGGTTGGGATTGCTTCAGGAATGTGTGACTCATCTAGGAATTCCCCTAAGTCCAAGCTTGTAGATGAACTTACTGTTTCCTGCGCTGCTTCACTGACTACAAGAGACTGCTCAGGAATTTCCTGAACAGGCATGAGTTCAGAAAGAGGTGGGGGTATGTCACCGCCCAAATCAGGGCTAAAGACAAGGGGTTCAGCGTGCAAGGGCCGTTCCAAACTCAAATTAGCAGGGGATGCTGAGGCAGGGGAAGCCGACGGTTGCTCTTCCTTATCCTTTTGTTTTTCTTGACTCACCTGAGTCACAAATACTTCTACATCTTGCTGAATAATTTCCTCAATCCGATCCGCAAACATGACAAATGCGGCCTCATGATTCTTAAAAGTGCGATAAGAACCACTCAACTGAGAGAATTGCCAGCCCTGGGTTTTCAGAGATTCTGCGGTGCGCCGATAGTGATGCCAGCGCTCCCCGTAACGGAAGAATTCTTCTACGGCGGCACTCACCGCTACAATGCCACTGAAACCAATGGTAAAGTAACGAACCGCATTCCTCAGAGTGGAATTATTGATATTTAAACTCACAAGGATGGGAATAATCACACCGCCCACAATGGCAGTGAGGCGCAATCGATAGTATTGGTCACGATTTTTAGCGGCCTTAGCTTCACTCCATAAAACTTGATCGAGCCAGCGCGATCGCAAAAATTTCTTCTGGGATGGTTTGAGTTGTAGGGTTGCAAACAGTTCACCAAAGTCTTTCTCTAACCATTCACGGTAAGGATCTGGCTTGGACATGGCTTATTCCTTTGTAGAAAACATCCCTTCTATTACTTTTGATAGAGTATCAAACCCTGACCTCAAATCGATCACCTCTAAGAGCCCCGATTTCCCTAGAGCCTGCGCCTGCTCATGGACAATTTCTCCCCGTAATCCAGCAGCGAGGGTGTCAGCAGTTCGCCCACTGCCATCCATCACCATCACCGTGCGGCCCTCCGTGACACTATACCTGACATCTGACCACGCAATGGCTCCACCATTAATCAGAATAGTGACAGAGGGTAACCCTGCTGTTAGAACACTGGCAATTTGGGCTAACCAAGGAGACTCATCACCCCAAGCTGAACCGGGTACTAACACAAAGTGGGTGTGATTGGGTTCTAGGGGGGCTGCATCTGCGATCGGGGTGGGTAAGTTGAGAGCTTCTAATTCTGCAGGAGCCAAAATACAACTAGGTATAGAAACGGTTTCAATAGCTGCTACACCAATCCGAGGGAATTGAGCCATCAGCTCTGCACAGGCTTGCCCCATCAACCGCATGACCCCCGCATCCGTCCCGCCATCAATCACCACCAAACCCAGTGCTTCTGCCAAAGGAGCCAAAACTTCAACAAACAGAAGGTGTAGACGAGCAAGACTTTCAGAGGTCATGCCACTTGCTCCTCCTACCACAACTAAGGCAGGACGCGGTTGATCAAGACCAAGGGACTGGAGCGCCTCAGGCAAATCTTCTAACGTACGGACTTGAATTGCATGGGCCATCTGTCCATTGGCAAAGGCTAACTGAAAAGGCTTTTCCATTACTTGTCTAGGGAGGATAAACGGGTAAAGCTTTACTAGATATTATGGGACTATAGTCTCAGATAAGGTTACAAGGGATGCCCCCTGTTGTTTTACCGGATAGGTTTAGAGATTTGGGGCAAGTAGTAAGGCAACCCCTGATAAGTTGATCAAGTTTAGCTAACTTGCTCTGCCTAGAAGAAGAGCAATCTTCTCCTAGGTAACCTCTCACCTAACTATTACCCCAAAGAAAAGAGTTTTTCAGGGGAAATGGCACTGAAGTATTAATAATTAACGTCAGAGGGTGTCTGAAGAGTCCATCCCTAGGTCATCAATGACTTTCTTTCTATGCAGGTTTGAGTCGAGTCACCTTGAGGGTAAAAGCTCCTCCCGATGCATCCCCAAAAGCGCGCACTCGGATCACATACGTACCTGATGTATTGATGCGGGTAAACAGGAGAGAATTGGTACTGCCATCAGGGCCATCATCATTCTCTGCAATGGTTGAGCCATCCGTCGAAATTAGGGAAATGATTGTATCAAAATTCTCAGAGGTGAGATCAATGGCAATCTGGTCACCACTATTCAGTTTGATGGAGTAGTCCCTCGCAAATCCTCCTTGCCCCGTAGGAATATCTTTATCAGATAGGCGATCGCTAACGGGAGAACCCGCTTGTATGGGAATCGGAGCATAGGCACGACTCGGTTGAGCCATGGCGGCTGCAACACTCAAAACCAGCGTGAATAGGCTCACTGGAACAAGGGCGACTGAAGCGAGTCTACCAAGGGGCTTAAACATGCACGTTGTAGGTTCCTAGAAAACAGCCTTAAAAATTCGGAGCACTCCTAATGAATGCTCCGAATTTATAGAATTCATTCTCAAGACTCTAACATTAAGGTTCTGTTTGCAAGGCTTGGGGCTGTAAATAGGTAATCATTTCCTGAATTCCCCGTTGAATGCGGCGCGTGACCGTCATCGGACTGACCCCAATCTGTTCAGCCACTTCCTTGCGGGAAAGGTCACTAAAAAAGACAAACTCTATTGCGGCACGGGTTTTATCTTCTAGCTGGCTCAGGGCTTTTTGGAGCTGTTGCTGATCTTCTTCCAGACTCTGCAGCATTTGATAGTGAAGATCGGGAAGCATGTCTCCTAAGGTGACCGTAGAGTCTACTTGCTGACACACAGTCGCATCTAGACTCAGAAGTAAGCGATTTTTATTCGCTAGCTTGACTTCCCGCCACTCTTGCACCGTCACCCCTAGTTCCTGGGCAACTTCAGTATCACTGGGTTGACGACCTAAAGATTTGGTCAAATCTTCACGGGCTTTTTGGCCTTCTTTTTGCAGATCCTGCCAGCGGCGAGGAATTTTGACCGCACTGCCGCGATCACGCAAGAAGTGCAGCATTTCACCCCGAATGTAGGGAACTGCAAAGGAACTAAAGGCACACCCTTGCTCAGGATTAAACCGCTCAATGGCTCGAATCAAGCCGAGATAACCAATTTGTTCAAGATCTTCATAGGGTTCAGCACACTGATGGCTAACCCGATGGGCAATTTTGCGAACTAAACCCGCATTTAACCTAACTAACTGATTACGGACTTTAATAGAGGGCTGCTGGTAGTAGGAAATCAGCAGTTCCATACCACGACAGCGGAGAGAGGATTCAGTGGCCAACATCTACAAGACACCTTGCATCAGAGTTGAGCTTATTGTCGGTAGATTGGGCAGACTATACCATAGTCGTTCTACGGTAATAGCATAATTCCCTTTAAGTATAATAAGTATTATCACGGTCATTCTTGGGGAAATCAATTTTCCCTGTTCACGATATTTTGTTAACAAGGTGCTATTCTCCAGGATCGGCAAGATTGTAGAGCCTTGTGAATAACTGTGTCTAAAACTTGTTGCTCTGTAATACTTATTTTGTTGGCACTCCCTTACAATGGGGGCGTTCATGTCATCCGTATTGATTCTGGGTTGACGCTAGATTCATTCTGATAGTGAAGGTTTAATTATGTTAGAACTTGCCTGCGCTGTGACCGTTCCCAGCACACCCCAAGAGCTAGAAGAAGCAATTCGGTACTACAGAAGTTCTGATCTCAGTGGGCTTGACCTTTATTGCCAGTGGCAGGCAATTCGAGATGCAGCACTGACGCAAAAATCCGTGGAACCGGTGAGTGATAAGGTTTCTGGAGAAGATAGTTATTAGATCCTAGGGATGGGGCTGCATTAGAAACGGTTCGACAAGCTCACCGGGAACGGTCACCGTGAGCCTGTCGAACGGAATTGGGTGGCAGGATCAGGTGGCAGAACTGATCAGCCTCTGACGTGTGACACCTGCCAAGTTACCCACCAATTTGCGACATGGTACGGGCGTAAGCACCTGTGGTTCCAGAGTCCCTCTGCTTATAGTTGATTTCTGGCTTGAGTTGCAGAAGGTTACTCACCTGCTGTCGCAGATCCGCTAAGGGCGCTCCGGATCTGAGGCTATTCCTGAGATCAAGTTGTCCCGTTTCATTCAATAGGCAGGGGCGTAACCAACCATCGGCAGAGAGTCGCATTCGGTTACAGCGATCGCAAAAGCATTCCGACATTTGGCTAATAAATCCTAAGGTGCCCTGAGCACCCGGAATCTTGAAGACATCGGCGGGGCCATTGCCTTTCACCTGAGCTTCTGAGGTGAGTCCCCAGCGATCGCGAATCCGCTGTCTTAGATCTTCGGAAGGAATCCAACCGTTCTCAGTAAACAGATCTGCGTTACCAATGGGCATAAATTCAATAAACCGAATATGCCAATTGCGATCAATGCTGAGGGCTGCCAAATCTAGGATCTCCTGATCATTCACGCCTGGAATCACGACGACGTTCAGTTTCAAGGGATCAAAACCGATGCGATGGGCTGCTTGAATCCCATCCCACACTTGTTGCCACTGGCAGCGACGACCCACGATTTGGTCAAAGGTTTCGGGTTTTAGGGAGTCCAGGCTAATATTGATGCGTCGTAAGCCCGCTTCGTAGAGAGGTTGGGCCAATTTAGCTAGGAAAAAACCGTTGGTCGTGAGGGCAAGGTCTTGGGTTTCGGGTAGAGAAGCGATCGCCTGAACAATCTCCACTACCCCAGGCCGAATCAGGGGTTCTCCCCCCGTCAACCGGAAGCGGGTAAACCCTACGGGAATAAATACCTGACGAATCAGGGTCAACAGTTCTGCCTGAGTCAAGAGGTTCTGCCGCAGGACATACTCTAATTCGCTACCTTCAGGCATACAGTATTGACACTGGAAGTTGCACCGGTCAATTAAGCTAATTCGCAGATAGTCTACTGGGTTCATGCATCATTACTGCCGTTCTCTCTCTGTTGTAGCAGTAATCCCTGGGATTCTTGACCGTCAATCCTACCTGGGTGCGATCGCCGCTTTAGGATTCAAGAGCATAGAGCGGCGGTTTGCCCTGAATCTTGACTCAAAATCAGCCATGCTGTAGCTAGAGGGTACGAAAGTATGTTAACTCTTAGGTATGTTAACTCTAGTCATAGCTAGATCAATAGAGTTCTTGAATCAAGGCTCAATATAGCAGTCCTAAAGGCTTTATCAAACCTCAATACAGACTGCCATAGGAGTTTGAAAGGTTGATTTTTGTGTCGCAGAAATCGACTTTTGCAAGAAGTCTCATGAGTTGGAACTCGCATCCCCAATTCCAGCAAAACTTGCTATCTTCGCTTTCATGCCAGTTAAAACACAGTCAACGGATCTCTTTCGGAATCACAAAGATTTATATCAGTTTCTTGCAAAGAGTCAACAAGTATCCATTGAGAAGAAGTGTACTCAAATTCTGAGCATTTCCCTTGCTGTTGAACCTGTTGAGCCGTTGGCTGTTCTGTATGCCTACAGCAAGCCTCATCAGCTACATTTTTACATTGAGCAAAAACTTCAGAGTTCATTCCTGCCTCATCCTCACAAACAGGGGATCTATGGACTCTGGAATCCAAAGAAGACTCAATCTACTCTTAGTATTGCAGCAATTGATACAGTTGCTCATCTGACCCTCGAAGGATCTCAACGGTTTGCTAAGGCAAAGGATTTTATTGATTTCTGTTTAGAAAATACCCTAAAAATAGGTGACATAGAGGTACCCTATGCGGGGCCACATTTCTTTTGTAACTTTACTTTTTTCGATCATAATTTAAACGCGCAATCTGCATTCCCACCTGCCACTATCTTCTTGCCTCGCTGGCAAATTTCCCGACAGAAAGATAGCTGTATTTTAGTAACTAACATTGGGGTGAATCCCCATACTAATCTTGAAGATTTAATCGATGAAGTCTCTCAGGAGTGTCAGACGATTCGTTCTATTCAATACTCAACTCCGCTGATTGACCTCAATCATCGAGATAGATTGAGCCAGCAAGATGTCACAGATACTGATCAATTTAAGTCTGCAGCTCTAGACAGCCTAAATACGATTAAAAAGCATCAATTACATAAGGTTGTACTGGCCCACGCTATTGATGTGACTTCCCCCATTCCCTTACATCCGATTTATTCCTTAAACAATTTGCGGCAGCTTTACCCTGACTGTTACGTGTTTTCTACCAGTAATGGTCGGGGACAAAGTTTTATTGGTGCGAGTCCAGAACGCTTGATCAGTATGCGGGAGAGTAGTTTGATCACGGATGCCCTAGCCGGATCAGCACCACGGGGTAAAACCATGGCGCTGGATGCTCATTTAGCCCATCAGTTGTTGAGTAGTCAGAAGGAACGGTATGAACATCGAGTGGTGGTTGATTTTATTGTTCAACATCTTCAGGATCTAGGACTAACGCCTGACTATGCGGTTCTTCCTCAACTACTGCGGCTATCTAATATTCAGCATTTACATACTCCGATGCAAGCCCAGGTGCCTCGCCATATTCACCCCTTAGAGATTTTAGGGAAACTCCATCCTACGCCCGCTGTGGCGGGTGTACCTAGAGAGAGTGCCTGTGAACAGATCCGTGCCTACGAAACCTTTGAGCGGGGGTTGTATGCAGCTCCCTTAGGCTGGGTAGATTACCGAGGTAATTGTGAATTTATTGTCGGGATTCGCTCTGCCCTGATGGATGGATATCAAGCAAGGCTCTATGCCGGGGCAGGAATTGTGGCAGGTTCTAATCCTAACCAAGAATTAGCAGAGATTCAGTTA
>JAYKHH010000348.1:0-5043 GCA_035285265.1 Leptolyngbyaceae cyanobacterium
GCCGATGCCAATCAGGTGGAATACACAACGGAACGTTTACGGCTAAAAGCATTACGCCAAGAATTGCTAGGTACCAATATTAATGCCGCCAGCCTAAAACAATTAGTCCGGGTTGGTTTTTCGCCCGCCCAAGCCGAGGTGATTTTACAGCGGCGGAGCGATCGCTCTCCCACAAACCCCCAACTCCCCTTCCGCTCTCTGCCAGAATTGCTGAGCCTCAATGAAATTGACCTGGCTACCTACATTCGAGTCCGCGATCGCGCCATTGCCGGAGAACCGCTCTCTCCTCTGAGCTGGTCTTTAGATGCGCTGCATTGGCTAGGGTTAAGTTTGCTTTTACTTTTGAGTCGCTATGGCACTAGTTTTTGGCTGATCTTTGGTGTGGGATTGGTGACCATTGCCTACTTTGGGGTGCTATTCTGGTTCGTCGATCGCCTGCGGCGTTGGCGACCCCAACCGATCTTGCCCAGAGTTGATGAAGTGTTGTGCATTGGCACCAGTTTTAGCCTACTCGGATCAGCAGGCTTATTGGCAATTTTTCGTACCGCTGAGCAACCCTGGTTAACCCTGACTTGTTTGGTTTTAGTCATTGTCCCAGTTCCCAGCATTTTGTTGGGAATCATTTACTGGCAAGGTCGATACCACAATTTATTGGATGTTAGTTACTTTGTGGAAGATGGTACGCTGCGGCAACTCCGACTCCTGATTGGGCGCTTGCCAGTGATGCCTCGATTTCCATTGTTTCGCGATCGCTACCTTCCCCTCCTCTGGAATCGCCGCTGGAACTGGCTCAACTACTACGATTTCAGCTTGAATAATTTACTGAAGTTGGGCTTTAACGACATTCGCCTACGAGATGAGTACTTGCCGGGACTGATCACCAGCCTAGTTTGGTACCAATGGGGCTTGGGACTGCTCTACATCGCCCTTCTGCTGTGGACGCTCTCCCGCACTATCCCAGGATTAAACCTATTGATTTATTTCCGGTAACCCGCGCCAAACATTGCGTCTACCGCAAAATACGGAATCTCCAGAATGCTATCTGGGAATGAACCCTGGGGATAGACTTGAAATGCTTGGACTAATTTTGGACTAAATTTCTGAGCTTGTCTTTTCAAGGTGTTGGAAGGCCGTAATTGAGAGCTTTTTGGGCTGGAATGCTCTCAGATAGAGGGTTTTCGCCATACCTTCATGGTAAGCGATCGCATCCATCCTCGGCCAGTCAGATTGGTCAGTATTTAGGGGTGAATGCTACCCTCTGGCATCGTCACACCCTGAAGATTGGCTTCACTAAAACTAGCCCACCTGAGACTTGCTCCCCTGAAGTTCGCTCCTCTGAGGTCAGCTCTGGCGAAATTTGCCTTGTTGAAATTAGCCCATCTCAAGTCTGCATTCGAGAGGTTTGCCTCACTCAAGTTTGCTTTAAACAGATAAGCTCCAGCGAGATGAACTTGCCTTAAATGAGCCTTGTAAAGATCGGCTCTAGAAAGATCAGCTTGACTGAGTTCAGCTTCGTACAAATTGGCGTAACTGAGGTTGCTATGGCTGAGGTTCGCCAGAATCAAAATTGCCTCGCTCAGATCTGTCCGGCTCAGGTCAGCGTGACTCAGATCGGTATCTCTCAAATTTGCTCGCCTTAGTTCAGTGCCGATCAGGTTTGCTTCAGTCAAATCGGCTCCGATTAAATTGGCTCCTCTCAAATCAGCACCAATCAGATTAGCGCCCCTGAGATTAGCGCCCCTCAGATCTGCGTTCACTAAATTAGCACTGACTAGGGCCGCTGCTTCCAGGTTGGCTCCCCTAAGGTTTGCATCTTGGAGGTTGGCACGACTTAAATTGACGTCACTGAAGTCAACTGCTGGCAGATAGGCTTGTTTCAGGTCTGCGCCTCTCAGATCTGGAGTGATGGGTTGGTTTTCTTGTCTCCACTCCCTCCATTTCGTCACACTCTTTTGAAGGAGGGTTAGATGTTCTATATTTGCCATCTAGGGGTTCTCTTGATCAACTAGCTCATCAGTTTTTCGTGTCTGCTGCACTGAGACATGAATTTTTTACAACCACGTTTTACTGGGATTTTTTCACGGCAGCCGTTGGACTTTCACGGCCAGTTACATTTTCGATCGCCGCGATCGCTGCACTATAGCCTGCCATAATATCCTGTTCTTTTCCACCAAGATAAAGTCGTCCAAAACTCCCAAACGCCTGTACTTCCAACAGATTAATTTGGGCTGCTTTTTCAGCTTCATTGGCAGCGAGAGCCGCATAACCTGCTGGTTCTACTTCTAAAACGTAGAGAGTTTGTCCTGCGAGGATAAGGTTACCGCGTCGGAAGCGATTAATCAGTTGAGCCTGATGAACATCAATATTGCGAATTACTTGGCTGGAAACGACTTGGGGCTTAATCCGATCCTGTTCATTGACACCGAGCGCATCCAGAATCGCTGCTCCAGCCCTGCGGGTATCGCCTTGATTTTGGGAATGAATCTCTAATAACCCATAAAGTCGTTCAATAATCTGCAATCCAGGCCGAACCACACTGGACTTGAGAGCGATATCAGTAATGCGATTAATCTCAACACCAGGAGAGATCTCAACCCAGAGAGATGAGTCCCCTGGTAACGGTAGGAAACCTGGTGCCACCGTTCCTAAAAAAGCTGCATGCTGAGGCTGGACTCGATCCAGAAATACATAACTACGCAGATCTGTACCCAAAACTTAGACCTATAGTGAAAAGCTAGCGTCGCCAAGCGATAAACCTACCTTATCATCGGTCATTTCCTGAAGGTTTGACCGTACTGTTCTAAAAGAGGGTAATCAGGCATATGGCTCCTACGCTGGTCGTGCCCCTTCCCACCCCTGTAGGGGTCGTGCCCCCGTGCCGACCCTCTTAGCAAATGACCTCTACAAACATAAAAACTCGCGATCGCTGAGCACCTCTAGACGAGAATTGCGGAGCGATCGCGAGTTTTAATCAGACAAGCAAGGGCTTGTCTGAGACTCACCTCTTGCATCTGGAAAAGTCACTTTAACGCATTACAGCGATAAAGATAGAAGATCAGGCGTGGTGTTATTGATCAAAATAAAGATGGTCAAAACTACGCTGGTGAATACTACGGCGGCCACAGGGGCTAGGGATAAGTAACCCAATAAGGACTTTTGCATCGGAAACCTCCAATTAACTAACGATCTACAAGTCAATACAAGACTATTGAAACCAGCAAGGTTAGAGGGCTAGCTACAGTCAATCAATAGACCAGAATGCCAACCTTCTAGCTGCATCAACCCTAGCGGGGAGAAACTGTGATTTTGCTGTCTTGTTCTTGCATATCGCCACTGAGGGTTTCTTGCAGGGCTGCTAAAGGCCACAGCAAAGCGCTGGCGAAGGATTGAATTGCCAAGGGCAAATCAATTTGGATTTCCTTCATTTCAGGTTGCTCAGTTTTACGAGCCGCTCTCAGGTAAGTGCGACCTGCCCAACCCAACCAACCAGCTAGATACAAAAACAACAAAGCAGGAATTTGCATTTCACCGATATGGTCGAGACGACCATCGGTAATCAAATGGGGCAAGCCCTCGGAACCACAGAGTAAACCTTCGTAACCCGCAAAACGCTTTTTGGTATGAGCAATAGAGTCTTGAATGGCCGCAGCAGGAGCACTTTTTGCGTCATATTTCTTTAAGCGAGCTTCCTGAGCTTTTACAGCGACATTAAGCCGCTGAGCAAATGCAGGAGATTCGCCACAAGGTACCAGCCCAGCCACATCTGCGGAGGCGGAAGGAGCAAATCCTAGCCAGAGGCAAATGACTAGCATTAGAGCAAACAATCGTTGCATGAAATTGTTTCCCTTTATTACAAAATACAAAGTTTGTTCTACAACAAGAGTATGTCTTTCATCAGTGAAAGCAAGTAACTCATCAAAAAAATTACCAGTAAATGGCAACCGTTTTAGCAATTGAAACAAGTTGTGACGAAACTGCGGTAGCGATCGTTAAAAATCGTCAAGTTTGCAGTAGTATTGTCGCCTCTCAGGTATTGACACATCAACGGTATGGTGGTGTGGTTCCAGAGGTGGCCTCGCGCCAGCATTTGGAAACGATTAATCCAGCGATCGCTGAAGCCCTCCACACCGCCCAATTAACCTGGGCAGATATTGACGGGGTAGCGGCCACCTGTGCGCCGGGATTAGTGGGGGCGCTGCTAGTGGGTTTGAGCGCTGCCAAAACCCTGTGTTTAGTCCACCAGAAGCCCTTGATAGGGGTGCATCATCTTGAAGGCCATATCTATGCATCTTATCTAAGTGAGCCAACGTTAGAACCCCCGTTTCTCTGCTTGTTGGTGTCTGGAGGACATACCAGCTTGATCTATGTCAAGGCGTGTGGAGTGTATGAACCCCTCGGTCAAACCCGCGATGATGCAGCGGGGGAAGCCTTTGATAAGGTGGCCCGACTGTTAAATCTGGGTTATCCCGGTGGCCCTGCCATTGACCGCATCGCCAAAACTGGCAATCCCCAAGCGTTCCCCCTCCCAGAAGGGCAAGTCTCACGACCACAAGGGGGCTACCATCCCTACGACACCAGCTTTAGTGGCTTAAAAACGGCGGTGCTGCGCCTCACCCAAAAGTTGCAACCCTCCGGGGAAGAACCCCTACCCGTGGCAGATATCGCTGCCAGTTTTCAAGAGACGGTGGCCCGTGCCCTCACCCGCCGCGCGATCGCCTGTGCCTTAGATTACGGACTCGACACGATTGTGATCGGAGGTGGCGTTGCTGCCAATAGTGCCCTGCGTCAACACCTGACAACCGCCGCAGCCCCCCATCAACTGCGCGTGCTGTTTCCGCCCCTCAGTCTTTGCACGGATAACGCGGCCATGATTGGCTGTGCCGCCGCAGATCATTTAAATCTGGGTCACACTTCATCCTTAGATATAGGGGCGCAATCTCGACTGGCGATCGCGGATGTGATGCAACTTTATAACAGACTCAACCGCTAGCCGATTTGCACCTCATTCCGAGACTCACCAATCTTGACTTTGGACTCATCAAT
>JAYKHH010000349.1:0-4342 GCA_035285265.1 Leptolyngbyaceae cyanobacterium
CGGTGAAAAAGTAGATGCCCTACAACCTTTCTACCCAGACCGGATGGCCTCCCGAATTCTGGGGATGGGCGATGTTCTGACCCTGGTAGAAAAAGCCCAGGAAGAAGTCAATCTAGAGGATGCTGAGAAGATGCAGGAGAAAATCCTGTCGGCTCAGTTTGACTTTACAGACTTCCTCAAGCAAACCCGTTTGCTCAAGAATATGGGTTCCTTGGGTGGAATCATGAAAATGCTTCCGGGCATGAATAAGATTAGCGACGAGCAACTGCGCCACGGAGAGGAGCAACTCCGACGGGCAGAATCGATGATTAATTCCATGACCGTTGCCGAACGTCGTAACCCCGATCTATTGGCAAGTTCCCCCAGTCGCCGCCGTCGAATTGCCAGGGGTGCGGGTTATGGGGAAGCAGATGTGAGTAAGTTGGTCAGTGATTTTCAGAAGATGCGATCGCTGATGCAGCAAATGGGCAAAGGTCAATTCCCTGGTATGGGTGGTATGGGCGGCATGTTTGGGGGGCCACCCTCTCCCTTTGGAGGGGGTAATCAACCCCCTCAACCCGGTTGGCGGGGTCACTCGGCGGGGGGAGGGGCTAAGAAAAAGAAGAAAGAAAAGAAGAAAAAAGGATTTGGAAATCTTTAGAGTCTTCCGGCAATTTCGTCAGAGGGTGGGGTAGAAATTTACCCAGGTTAAGTGGTAGGATGATTAACTCGGTGACATCAAAAGACTAGGGTTCTTTGTTGTCAGCTATCTCTTAACTGGATAAAATTGCTGATTCCTGGCAATTTCGTGGCTGAACTCTCCGTTCTGTCTGCAAAATCTTTCAGTTAACTAATACTTGTAACTCTCATTAGGAACTTGTCTTTTTAGCATGATCAAACTGCGATTAAAGCGTTACGGCAAAAAGCGCGAAGCCAGCTATCGGATTGTGGCAATGAATTCCCGCGATCGCCGAGATGGTCGCCCCTTAGAAGAATTGGGCTTTTATAATCCTCGTACTGACGAAGTGCGTTTGGAAGTTCCAGGAATTGTAAAGCGGCTGCAAGAGGGAGCACAACCCACGGACACAGTGCGCCGAATTCTGGAAAAAGCCAAGGTGTTTGAGCAACTCGGTGCTTAATTTAACAATTCCTAGCCATGACGAATCATGATTCTAGTAGTCAGTCAGCCAACCTGAGTCCAGACAATCTTGTTCCCGACAATCTTGTTCCTGACTATGTTGGCTTAGTGCGATTCCTAGTTGAGCCTTTTTTAGAGTCGCCAGAATCCTTGCGAGTTGATTGCGAAGTGGCACCTAATAAGCCAAGGGTTTGGGTTCGCTTGGCCTTTGAAGGCACGGATAAGGGTCGAGTGTTTGGTCGGGGTGGGCGCAATATTCAGGCAATCCGCACCGTCCTTCAGGCTGCGGCTCAGTCTGTAGGGAAAATCGCTCATCTAGATGTTTATGGCAGCGATGCGGCTCAAGAACAGGCAACTAAAACCGAGGATAAGCCGAACAGGAAACCTGTGAGTAAGCCTGAAGTTAAGTCTGTAGCTCAGTCTGAGCCTACTTCCTCACTCCGTCCAACTCCTTTGCCTAAGCCCGTCCCTAAACTCCGGACTCAGTAGATACTCGCCTTTATGGTAGAAACTGCGTCTATTCAGTTTTCAAGTGTTGACAGTGCGATCGCCCTTGCAGGGTATCAAGAAGCCAATCTCAAAACCTTAGCTCGGCAGACTGGAGCTAAACTGGTTCTGCGAGGCCAGGAGTTAATTGTTTCGGGAACGGGGGAACAGGTTGAGTTTTGTATTCAATTGGTGCGATCCCTTGAGCCGCTCTGGCAAGCCCATCGAAGTATTGCCAAAGTTGATATTCTCGCCGCTCGTGAAGCCCTAGAAAGCGATCGCCCCAGGGATTTACAAGGACTGCAGCAAGATGTGCTAGCTCGCACCCGTCAGGGTGAAGCAATCCGAGCTAAAACCTTTGGACAACAGCGCTATATCCAAGCCATCCGTACCCATGATCTAACCTTTGGCCTTGGGCCTGCAGGCACTGGGAAAACATTTTTAGCAGCCGTGTTGGCGGTTCAAGCAATCTTATCCAACCAGTATGAGCGCCTCATTCTCACCCGTCCTGCAGTGGAGGCAGGGGAAAAGCTGGGGTTCTTACCGGGAGACTTGCAGCAGAAGGTAGATCCTTATCTGCGACCTCTCTACGATGCTTTATACGAATTCATCGATCCAGAAAAGATTCCTGACTTGATGGAGCGGGGTGTGATTGAAGTGGCTCCCCTCGCGTATATGCGGGGACGTACCCTCAATCGGGCTTTTGTGATCTTGGATGAAGCTCAGAATACAACCCCAGCTCAAATGAAAATGGCTTTAACCCGCCTGGGCTTTCGCTCCCGGATGGTGGTAACGGGGGATCTAACCCAGACTGACCTAGCGGCGAATCAGCAGTCTGGACTGGGAATGGCCCAAAAGGTGCTTCAGCAGGTTGAAGGTATTGCTTTCTGCAACCTTTCTCAAGCAGATGTGGTGCGCCATCCCCTGGTGCAAAGGATTGTGGCGGCCTATGAGCAGTATGAAGCGTAGAAGAATTTTGGATTTTGGATTTTGGATTGGGGTCTTCGGTAGGGGCAATCCCCCCGTGGTTGCCCTTCCGGATTGGCAGGGGATGACTTGAACGCTCTCTACCTTGCTAATGAACCTGCGCTTGTGCTGGCGATCGCAGCCAGTTTAGATTACTGGATTGGTGATCCCTGGGGGTGGCCTCATCCGGTGCGCTTCATGGGCTGGGCGATCGCTCAGTATACCCAACTGGCTTTGCAATGGCTCAAATCGACCCTGGCTTTGCGTTTGGCTGGAATAGGCTTGGGGATCGGCCTCGTGGGATTAAGTGGACTGGTGGGCTGGTGCCTGGTGGCTGCAGCTAAGGGAGTGCATCCCTTGGTGGGGAGTGCAATCGCCAGTATTTTACTAGCCAGTTGTTTGGCTGGACGAAGCTTGAGGCTGGCCGCCCTGGAGATTTTACAATCCTTAGCCAGTCAGGACTTACCCACCGTTCGCACCCAACTGAGTCAATACGTCGGTCGAGATACCGCCACCCTGTCAGAATCCGATATTCTTCGGGCTGTCTTGGAAACCGTCACTGAAAATGCCACAGATGGTGTGATGGCACCCCTCTTTTATGCCCTCCTCGGTGCAGCCCTCGGCATGGGGATTGTTCCCCTAGCCTTAGCCTACAAGGCTGCTAGCACCCTAGATTCTATGGTGGGCTACCGAGAGCCTCCTTATACCCACTTAGGGTGGTTTAGCGCCCGCATGGAAGATGGGCTGACTTGGTTACCCTGTCGCCTGACGGTGCTGACCCTATCCTTGATCTCTTGCAAACCTAGGCATGTGTTGCAGATCTGTCAGCGGGATGCACCCCAGGATGCCAGTCCCAATTCTGGTTGGAGCGAGGCTGCCTACGCTGCTGTCTTAGGGGTGCAACTAGGGGGCACCAACTGGTATCGGGGAGTGGCTAAACACAAGCCTTTATTGGGAGATTCAATCTACCCAATTACGCCAGAGAAAATCGAACATGCCTTACAACTCACCCGATCCTGCTTTTTAATTTGGGTCGGAATTTTTATGGCAATTTGGATTGTGCTCAAATTTCTAGTGCCCTAGTAGTCTTGAGCGAGAGTTTGCCTCCTTTTCTGGATTACAGTCTCTACGCATACCCACACCCAAACTGCAACTGGTGAGTGCGTTATAGTTTATAGACGCATCTCTCTCAATCTGCGATCGCATGAATTTATGGTGAGAGTAAGGATTTCATCATGGTTTTATCTGCAGTATCCCCCTCTTCTTCTAGCAATCGGTCGAGCGAATTGGCAGAGTGTGGTTGGCGAGAGGAATCTGTGACCCAACCCGATGGCAGTACCCTCCTGGTCAAAGTTCCCCTAACCAACTTAGAATTTATCCATCCACAAGAAGGATATCATTTGCCCAATACCACCTTTCACGAGGCGGTTGCAGGGGAAGCGAAAGAGCTTTTAACCCGTCGCTATGCTACCGATCCAGAAGTGGGCATTTTTCGGGATCTGCTCATTGAATGGGATATCGATTTGGGCGATCACTGCCCGGATACCTTTGTGGTCTTTGGAATTCGCAATCGAGAGCAAAATCGGAGCAAATTTATCGTCGCTCACGAGGGAGTAAGACCATCTCTGATCATTGAAGTAGTTTCTCCTCGCTACCGCAAAGCAGATCGGGAAACGAAAGTCGTTCAATATGCCCGTGCTCAAGTTCAGGAATATGTGATTATTGACCGACGACTGTATCGAGGACAGGATCTCGAAGAGGTGCTGGGCTATC
>JAYKHH010000350.1:0-4071 GCA_035285265.1 Leptolyngbyaceae cyanobacterium
CGTATTGGTAGCTAGGATAACGGTTCCGAAGGCTGAACTTAGGTTGGTGAACAGCGAGAAAGTAGACACCAGGGCAAAGGTACGGATCAAAATGTCTCCATTTAAAACGAGGGCTGTCTTCAGGGCAGCAGGGTTCCAGAGATCTTCGGCAACTGCTTGAACTTTTTCCCAGCGAATTTCTTGAAGTACTAAGAGCAGCCCGACCAGCAGCATCAGATATTGGCTACCGCTCCCTGCCAATCCCGCCCCTGCCCCCTGTAAGCCCCAACGCACAATGAACAGGTAATCCAATCCGATTTTGGTGCCATTGGCCACGACTGACAAGAGCAAAACCTTATGGCTCTGTTCTCGCCCTAAAAACCAGCCCATTAATACAAAGTTAAGGAGAGTAGCTGGAGCACCCCAAATCAAGGTGTTGTAGTAATCCCGACCCGAAGCCTTTACCTCAGAGGTGGCACTCAATAGGGTAAACCCCAGCTCTCGTAGCGGCTGTTGCAGTACCAGAATGGTCAAACCAATGCCTAGGGCTAAAACCCCATTCCGCAGTCCGGTCAGAAGCACGGCTGGGTGATCATCCCGTCCGATCGCCTGAGCGGTCATCCCAGTAGTTCCCATCCGCAAAAAGCCAAAAGTCCAGTAAATGTAGTTGAAGAGAACGGTGGCTAACGCAACTCCCGCTAGATGGTGGATTTCTGCAAGGTGCCCCAGAATTGCCACATCAATTAAACCCGCTAGGGGCACCATGAGATTGGCGACAACATTGGCGATCGCCAGCCGCCAGAATCGATGCAAGAAGTCTTCTTGCCGCTCTTCTTCTTGCCGCTCTATAGAACCCATTGGAGATCTTTTCCTATCGCTCAATCTTGCTCAAATACCTTACCCAAGGCCGCTGGGGGTGTAGCTCGAATCACTTGGGTAACAACCCGACGAAACGTAGGGGGGATATAGCGAAGCAGGCGATCTAACCAGTCGCTAGAGGTAAGCACCAACATCACGATCATCAACACAAAGGGAGCAACCGTAAACACTTGAGTTGGGATATTTTGGATCGAACTTTGAGCCATGTTAGCCAAGGATTGCAGAATGCCAAATAAATAGGCACCGCCTGCCACTCGGAGCGGATTCCAACCCCCAAAAATCACGATCGCGAGGGCGATCCAACCATATCCAGCAGTGTGGCGATGGCTCCATCCCGCCTTAAAGTCCAACGAGAAGGCCGCACCCGCAACCCCCATTAAAGCTCCCCCTAAAATCGTGTAGACATAGCGCATCAGCACGACATTATGCCCTCTCGCAAAGGCAGCCGCAGGTTGCTCACCAATGGCTCGTAATAGCAGTCCTCCTGGAGTCCGGTAAAAATAGATCCAGCTACCAAGGATGAGAACGTAACTGATATAAACCAACAGATCACTCTGAAACAGCAGTGGCCCTAAGACTGGAATCGATTCCAATACTGGAATTTTGAAACTGGGTACCGTTGGCCCTGGAATCCGCACAAAGGGGTTGCCCAAGAAGGAAGAGAGGTCGCTACACAACAGCGCCAACACAAACCCGATCGCAATTTGAGATTGCTTGAGAGTCAAAGTTCCGACGGCGACAATAAGGGCGATCACTGCCCCCACCACGGCAGCGCCTAGAAACCCTAACAGCAGGCTATTCGTGGTCTTTGCAATTGCGAAACCCGTCATTGCTCCTAGCAGCATGGTTCCTTCAGCAGACAGGTTGATCACCCCTGCCCGTTCAGTAATCGTTTCGCCCACACCGGCAAAGACTAAGGGAGTCGCCGTTGCGATCGCCGTTGCCAAAATTGCAATTAGTTGGTCAGTATCCATCTAAATCTCCGGAGTACTCCTGCCCAATCTCCAACTCCCTGCTGGGAAGAAGCTGGAAGATGGTCGGTGGGCAAATGAACAGGCTCTGACTCATAAGTAGCTGGGCTAAATAAAATTGACGATCTGCTCTTGGGTTTTGGCTTCGACGAAGCGTTCGACTGAGCGAAGCCGAAGTCTCTGCCAGCAGGGTCTAGTTGGCTGAGGGGCGTCGCAGCCTATCGTATGAATAATTGTGCCGACCTACTTATGTATGGGCTGAAGGCCCACAAAAAATTTTTGACAGACCACTAACCTGAACTCTAAGCGGTTAGGCTAGAAGTAACGGTATCCTAATGATCAAGCTCAGTTAATCCATCATTGCTAATTGGGAATTGAATCGAGTCAGGGTAGTCACGCTATCCTACTTAACTGAACGGTGTATTGACTGGACTTGCCCAATCGGAATTGGGGCTTTGTTATTGTATAGCGAATCGAAAATTGGGGGATGAGGAATATGAATCAGGTCTTAAAGGCCACTCTTGGTGTTGGAATAATGGTTGGCTTATTTGGTGCCTCTATTATTGCCCATACACAAAGTTCTCCAACCCCCCTCATGTCCTCCCAGGAATCGGCATCTCCTGACCCTGCCTCGCCTTCTCCGGAGGCCGCTTCTTCCGACCCCGTTCCGCCCTCCTCGCCCGTGGCTGGAGAGCAGCCTCCTACAACGACTGCAACCCAACCCCAGCCCAATCCCAGCCCATCCCCTGAACTCCCTGCGGTTTCTGCATCTCCTGCGGTTTCTGCATCTCCTGCGGTTCCTGAATCCCCCGCAGCTTCTGTAGTTCCTACTGTGTCTCCTTCACTGCCTGCAAAATCCCCTGTAGTCTCTGTACCCTCTCCTGCCTCTGCAACACCTACTACCACTCCTGCAGCCTTGGTGATTCCTACTGCCGCTCCTGCGGTAGTGGTTCCGACTGTATCCCCGACTGCTACAGCAGTTTCTCCCTCAGTTCCTAAGGCTCCCATCCCCGTCAGCAGCACCCCAGCCCCTGTAGCTTCTCCCAAGGCTAACCCTTCTACCATGAGCCAACCCATCTCCGAGAGCGTGCAACCCATTCAAGCACTGTGGTAGATGGCACTACAGACATCCATTGTCCTCTAGTTTCCTTAGCATTATGAATTCAGCAGGTGAAGTCCTGATCATCGGTGGCGGGATCATTGGCCTTGCGATCGCCCTAGAATTGAGGCTCCGAGGAGCAGTTGTTACAGTTCTAAGTCGAGACTTTGCCGAAGCCGCTACACAAGCTGCTGCCGGGATGCTGGCTCCTCAAGCTGAAGCCCTTCCCCCCGGCCCGATGCTAGATCTCTGTTTACGCAGTCGATCGCTCTATCCCCATTGGACTTCCAAGATAGAAGAATTAACTGGATTATCGACGGGCTACTGGCCCTGTGGAATTTTAGCGCCCGTGTACGAGAGTAGCTTAGAATTGGCTCACTCCCATCCCCCCTCTCTCCCCGATGCTCCTTATGAGTGGCTCGATCAAGCAGCTATTCATCACCATCAACCAGGATTGGGTGCAGAAGTGATGGGCGGATGGTGGTTTCCCCAAGATGCCCAAGTGGATAATCGGGCTTTAGTCCGGGCACTTCGCACAGCCGTAACCAAATTAGGTGTGACTGTAGAGGAGGGGGTTTCAGTTACTACCATCCAGCAACAAGAAGGACGAGTTTTGGGGGTGCGATCGCCCTCCGGAAGCTGGCAAGCTGACCACTATGTGCTAGCCACAGGAGCTTGGGGAAAGGATTTATTGCCAGTGCCCGTTTATCCTAAAAAGGGACAAATGTTGTCTGTGCAGATCCCGCCTATCCTGATTCAGAGGGCAGCAGAAGGGCAGCAACTTCCAAACCTTCCCTTAAAACAGGTTTTGTTCGGGTCAAACAGTTATATTGTGCCTCGCCAAGATGGGCGGATTGTGATTGGTGCAACGAGTGAAGACGTGGGTTTTACACCTGCCAATACACCAACCGGGGTTCAAGCTTTGCTCCACCAAGCCATACGCCTTTACCCTGTCTTACAAGATTTCCCCATCCAAGAGCTGTGGTGGGGCTTTCGGCCCGCTACTCCCGATCAGTCACCTATCTTGGGCGAGAGTCCTTACGAAAACCTAACCCTAGCAACGGGTCATTATCGCAATGGTATTTTATTGGCTCCCGTGACTGCCTTGCTGATTGCAAATTGGATTCTGCATCGAAGCTCCGA
>JAYKHH010000351.1:0-9883 GCA_035285265.1 Leptolyngbyaceae cyanobacterium
GAAGCAAAGCGAGAGATCCTCCGCCAAGCTCGTTGGGGGTTTAATCTCTACCTCGTATCTGTCGCTGCATTTGTTGTCATTGCTGTTGTGGGCGCAACTCTACTCCTCCGTGGCAAAACCACTGAAGGATCGGTAACCACTGCTGCTGGTTTATTGTCAGGAGCCTACTGCTCCCAACTTGCTAAGGAGTCTCAGGATAAGCTGGAGCACTTGCTCCAAGGTTTAAATGGCCTAGATAAAAAATAGATTTGGGTGCGGGTGATCGTTCTCACCCAAAAATCCTAATAACAGCACTTCCTCAATTTCAGTCCTATCGGACAGGCAAGGGATCGCAGAGAAGCGATCCCTTGCCTGTAGAGATAGCATGAGATTGCTTCAGCGAGATGAACAGGCGATCCCATGCCTTAAAAAGCGATCGCAAGAACTAGAAACATGCTAGTGATTGGTTGGCTGAGGTAGCGATCGCCACCATCCAATCCTTGCGGTCTAGCAAGACTCGATCTATGACTGGCGCTCTTCACGCTTGAAGTGTTCGCTGTGCCTTCTGATCAAACTCCGTGCCTCCAACCTTAGCAGGCTAATTCCTTGTATCCCACTATTTCCCAGTTACTTGGAGGTTTCTAGAGGCAGACTTGCCCGCGCTTCTGCTAATTGTTCATTCAACCAATGGATTTCATCATGAAGCACGGATTGACAGCGCTCCCAGGCTAGGGACTGATAGGGTTCTGTGAGAACAGGTAGGGCTTCCTGTTCTTCGAGACGCAATCGACAGACCATGAGCCGATGTTCTAGTAACTTGAGGCGATCGCTCGGTTCTAGGTGACTAAAAAAGAATAGCTTAATCATGAAGCGAGAACGGGCATTCACCCAGCTCTCACGAGGATGTTCCAGCATTTTTTGCTTCCAGATCTGACGACCGAGATCCGTAATGCTATAAATCTTGCGACTCGCTCCTGCCTCTCCTTCCTCTTCTACCAGGACAGAAATAGCACCTTGCTTTTCTAATCGTTTTAACAGTGGGTAAATTGTCCCGTAGTTCACACTGATACACCCACTCATAAACAACTCTAGCTGTTGTTTTAAGCGGTAGCCGTGTAAAGGTTCCCCTTGGAGCAGACCTAAGGCAGCTAGTTCAAACATTTATGGCAAACACTTATATCAAACTGATAGGATAAACAGATATATTTAAGTTGGACATTACTTTATTATACTCTGTAACTAGCTTTATATTTTCTCAAGAATTTGAGCACTCCTATCCGGTCACGAACTCCCGTTCATTTTTTAGATCGACTCAGCCTGTCAAACCCACGTTAAACCGTCGGTTTGCTGTGCTTTGAACTTACCCCCCTTGCACTCAACCCAGAGAGGCCCAGATGAGTCTTGAGAATTCTGAACCCTACAGTACTGTTCAACCCAGGTCTGGGGATGCAGCCCAGTCCCCCCCAGACCTGCCTGATCCATTCATGAGCCGTGCTGAACCCTCTACCTCTAAACCAAAACCATGGCTGATCACCGTGGCAGTGTTATTGGTTGCAGTGATAGGGGGTGGAGTTGCTTGGCAAGCGTTCTCTAAGTTACTTGCTCCTCCAACAGGGCCAGGACAGAGAGGGCCGATGGTCATACCCGTCACAACCACTCCGGTAAAATCGGCAGCGATCGCCGATAGTTCCGATTACATTGCTAGCCTCCAATCCCGGCAATCCGTCACCTTGCAGCCTAGGGTGGCAGGTCAGGTTTCCCAGATCTATGTTCGAGCGGGTGATTTCGTCGAAGCCGGAACCGTTGTCCTGCAAATTGACCCCACAGAACAGCAAGCAGCCGTAGAAAATCGGATCGCTGCCGTAGCCACCTCGGAAGCAGAGGTAAAAACAGCCCAAGCCGAAGCCGCTAACGCTAGGAGTGCCCTGCAATCCCTCCAGGCACAACGGGTTTCCCGATTGGCCGATGTGCAATTCAACCAGCAGGAGTTGAAGCGATTCCAAGAGCTTTATGCTCAAGGGGCATCGAGTAAGCAAGTTTTGGATCAGCGGGTGAATAGCTTACAGATTGCTCAAGCTAACCTTCAGCAGGTGGATGCAGATATCCAGGCACAGCAGGCGACCATTGCTCGATCTCAGGCCAATATTGTCAGAGAACGGCGATCGCTCGATCAAGCAGAAGCGAATGTAGCTCAGCAGCAAGCCCAGCTCAACTACTACACCATCAAAGCGCCCTTCAGTGGGGTAGTCGGAGATATTCCTATCAAGGTTGGGGACTTTGCCAGCACGACAACCCCTCTGCTGAGTATTACCCAAAACAAAGAACTAGAGATCCAGCTAGCCGTTCCGATTGAGAATGCCCCCAAACTCCGCAAAGGACTGCCTGTGCAGTTGCTGGATGAAGCCGGTAAGACCCTGCAGACGGGCAAGGTGTTTTTCATCTCGCCCAATGTCGATCCCCAAACCCAATCCGTTCTCGTCAAAGCCGTATTTGATAACTCCAGTGGCAAATTGCGGACGAGTCAGTTTGTGCGGGCACGCCTGATCTGGAAGCAGGAACCGGATGGTCTGGCGGTACCAGTTACGGCCCTTTCTCGCCTCGCGGGGCAAAATTTTGTCTTTGTGGCGGAACCCTATAGTGTTCGATGTAAAGCTGAGACTCAGAAACAGGGGGCGAAATCAACGCTCCCCGATAACCATCTTGTTGCCAGCCAGCGCCCGGTCAAGCTCGGCAAAATCCTTGGTAATGACCAAGAAGTGTTGGAAGGGTTGCGCCCCGATGCTCAAATTATCCCGGAGGGAATTTTGCAATTACGGGACTGTTTACCCATTACCGATCAGCCCCCCACCCCTCCCGGTCAAACACCTCAGCAAGGCTAAAAATAGCCTAACTTCCTCGTGAAATTGAAAGAGATCCCCCCTAACCCCCCTACCCTACGGGAAGGGGGGCAGGGGGGATCTCTAACAGGCTCCTAGCTCAATTTTCTAGACTGCCGATTATCCATAAAACCCCATGATCTTCTCCATTGCAGATATCTTCATCCGGCGACCTGTATTAGCCACAGTCTGCTCGATCATTGTTACCCTGCTGGGCATTGCTTCCATTCCACTGCTCCCCGTCGCCCAGTATCCAGACATTGTCCCCCCCCAGGTGACGGTATCGGCAAACTATGTGGGTGCCAATGCTGAGGTCGTAGAGTCTACCGTTACAAATATTCTGGAACGGGAATTGAACGGTATTGAGGGCGTAAACTATATCACCTCTACCAGCGCCAATGATGGTACTAGTTCCGTCAACCTCACCTTTACCCTAGGCCGTAATAAAGATCTCGCAGCGGTGGATGTGCAGAACCGCGTGTCTACGGTGCTATCCCGCCTTCCTGGAGCTGTGACTCAGACGGGGGTGAGAGTTTCTAAGGCTAACAGTGGCTTTCTGCTAGCGATCGGCGTGTATGCAGAGGCGGGTGAGGATGGCAACCCTGTCTACGATGACGTGTACCTGAGCAACTACGCAGATCTTTATATTGCCGATGCCCTGAAGCGAATTAAAGGGGTTGGTAATGTCCAGATCTTTGGGGAACGGAAGTATGCGATGCGGCTGTGGCTCGATCCCGATCGCCTTGCCAGTCGAGGACTTACCCCCCAGGATGTAGTCAATACGCTGCAAGAGCAAAACCTTCAGGTAGGAGCAGGACAAATTGGGCAGCAACCAGCTCCTCCCGATCAGCTCTATCAAATGACCGTCAATGCCAGTGGTCGGCTGAAGACGACGGAAGAATTTTCTAATCTGGTGCTCAGAACCACACCTGAGGGCACCCTGATCCGGCTCAAGGATGTGGGCCGAGCCGAGATGGGGGCGGAAAACTACGGCAGCATTCTCAGATTTGGGCGGCGGGATGATGAAACGGGGGAAATGATTCTTTCCCAGGGCATTGGCTTGGGCATCTCGCAGTTGCCGGGTAGCAACGCTCTGTCGGTAGCCGATGCCGTTTTGGCCGAAATGGAGAAGTTAAAACTCAATTTTCCACCGGGAATGCGGTATGAAGATGCCTTTAACACCACTCTATTTATTAAGGCGGGGGTTGAGGAAGTCGTTCTGACCTTGTTTGTGACCGTAGGACTGGTGGTTGTAGTGCTCTTCCTATTCCTGCAAAATTGGCGGGCGACCCTGATTCCGGCGATCGCCATCCCCGTCGCTCTGATTGGTACCTTTATCTTTGTTAAGTTGATGGGCTTTAGCCTCAACACGTTGACGTTATTTGGTCTCACCTTGGCAACAGGGCTGGTCGTCGATGATGCGATCGTGATTGTGGAGGATATCACCCGCCGCATTCAGGACGAGGGCATGGAGCCATTCCAAGCCGCTCGTGCATCGATGGATGAGTTACTGGGAGCCGTAATTGCGACTTCCTTGGTGCTGGTAGCTGTGTTTGTACCCGTCGCCTTTTTTCCAGGTACTACAGGACAGCTTTATAAACAATTTGCCCTTACCATTGTCTTTTCAATCACAGTTTCTACCTTTAACGCCATTACCCTGACCCCGACCCTCTCAGCCTTGTTATTGCGCCAAGGGCCATTGCCCAATAACTGGTTTTTTAACGGTATCAACGGAGCCATTGACCGCACCCGTCGCGGATACCGAGGCATTTTGCAAGGGGTTACTCATCTGAAGTGGTTGGTGATTGGCGTGTTTGCGGCAGGTTTGGTCTTGACCTATTGGGTGTATGGGTTGGTGCCTGGAGGATTTATACCGCAGGAAGATCAAGGCTATTTCATTACCTTAGTCCGAGGGCCAGAAGGGGTGTCGCTGAACTACACCACCGATGTTTTGAAAAAAGCCGAAAAGATTCTGGAGCAACGGAAGGAGATCAAAAATATCTTTGCGATCGGTGGCTTTAGCTTCACAGGGTCAACGCCCAACAACGGTATTATTTTCACCACCTTAACCCCCTGGAAAGACCGCAAGGGGGCAGATCAATCTTCCCAAGCGATTATTGGCGGCATGTTCCCCAAACCTGCGGGGCTATTTCCCCAATTACTTTCGATTAAGGAAGCCTTGGTCATTCCCTTTGCACCCCCACCCATTCAGGGGTTAGGCAATTTGGGAGGATTTTCATTCCAACTGCAGGATCGGGTCGGATTGGGCTTTGCAGCCTTGGGCGAGTCCCTGGGCAGGTTCCTAGGGCGAGCCAGCACCTATCCCTCTGCTGACAAACCGGAACTGGCGGGTCTGCGACCTAACTTTAGCGCTAATACACCGCAGTTGAGTGTGGAGGTAGATCGAGACAAGGCCAATGCCCTGCAAGTGCCTTTGAGTGACATCTTCAGTACCCTCCAGATTTTCCTAGGTTCTCAGTATGTCAATGATTTCAACCAGTTTGAACGCACCTATCGAGTCTACGTACAAGCCGATCAGCCGTTCCGAAGTAATCCAGAGGATATTAAGAAGCTGTATGTGCGATCGCGTGCAGGCCAAATGATTCCCTTGAGTAATCTAGTAACCGTGACAGAGACGACTGCCCCTTCAGTCATCAGCCATTACAACCTGTTCCGCTCAGTAGAAATTAATGGCAACCCTGCTCCGGGAGTCAGTTCTGGTCAGGCGATTCAAGCTATGCAGAATGTGGCCCAAGAGGTATTGCCCAAAGGCTTTGGCTATGAATGGTCAGGGCTGGCCTTGGAAGAAATTCAGTCCGGAGGACAAGCCATTGTGATCTTTGGCCTAGGGATTATGTTTGTGTTCCTAGTCCTGGCAGCGCAATACGAAAGCTACATCGATCCCACGATCATTATGTTGACAGTGCCCCTAGCAGTGTTGGGGGCGCTCCTAGCAGTCATGTTCCGAGGCTTTTTCAATTTTGGGATGATGATGGCGACAGGGGTGCAGTTACCGAGCTTTGCCAATGATGTCTACACCCAAATTGGTTTGGTGATGCTGATTGGGATGGCTAGTAAAAACGCTATTTTGATTGTGGAGTTTGCCAACCAATTACATGCCAAGGGGCTAAGTATTCAAAAGGCGGCGGTTGAAGCAGCTCAGGAACGTCTGCGACCCATTTTGATGACGGCCTTTTCTACGATTGCAGGGGCAATTCCTCTGGCGATCGCTACGGGGGCAGGGGCAGCCGGTCGCCAATCCCTCGGAACTGCTGTTGTGGGCGGTATGTTAGTCGCCACGATTCTCAGCCTCTTGATTGTTCCGGTGCTCTACATCGTGATCAAAACTGCTGAGGCTCGGATGCACCGCAAATCTGCTCAACCGGCCATGGCAGGAGGCCCATACGGGTCTGCGGATACCCATGGGTTTAGCAACGGCAACTCCCCCGACGGTCATCCCTCAACACCAACCCCTGGAATTTCATCGACTGGAGCTTCATCTTCAGAGAAGCCTGATGAATCGCCATCTAGAAGATAAGGGGTTTTCCTCTGTGCTCTTAGTGCCTTTGTGTTTTTTGTATTGCTGTCCTCAGCTTTTAGCTTTCTTCAGCCCTTAAAGGTCTTTTCTGCTTGCTGCATGGCGATCGCCATCTGCTCACTCCGGCATAGATAAGTCACAAACAGCAGGATCGAAAAGGCGATAATGATTACCCCTAGGATGCTGCCTGAAAACACATCGTATAGCCCATGCAACACGGCGGAGATACCAATGCCTGTGCCCATAATTATCCATTGCCGAGAGGGATGGAGGGCCGCGAGTCCCATAAAGTACCCGACGATCGCTGACCAAATGGCATGGAACAAGGGCAGCGAGATAAAGCGGATCGTGTTGATCAAGATATAAGACCCGAAGCCCACTTCCCCTTCGGCTAAGCCCCAGGCATACCGGAGTGAATATTCACCGCCTTCCGCGATCGCAAACCCCAGCCCAGAGATGGCTCCATAAAAGGAAGCCGTGAGGGGATCGTTCAGCCGATGGGTTTGGAATAGGAATAGGTAAAGGGGAGAGGCTTTACAGAGTTCTTCCAAGACCCCTACGCCTAAGATAAAACCAATCACACTGGAGATATCCTGCTGCTTCAAAGTAGCGTACAGGAGATTGAAGGGGGGCACCTGTTGCAACAGGAGCAATAGGGGAATGCCAATGAAGATAGTAAACAAGGCGCATTTCAGGGCATGCCCCCAGGAGAAGTGGGGCGGTTTAATTAGGTCATCCAAGACAACGCCCCAAATGAAGGAATAGTAAATACCGAGAATCCAAGCAGTCAGTTCCAGGTGCTCTGCCTTGCCGAAAATTAATCGTCCCGTCAAGGGAAACAGGCTGAGAAACAAGAGCAACCGGACTGTCCCGTTGTTGTAAAGGTCTACATTCACAACCTCTCGATAGGGAATCAGATCAGCCCAGAGCCAGGGGGGTGAAGGAGTGCGTCGCGGATTAACTCTGCTGATTGGCTGATTGCTGATTGGCTGACTGCTGATTGGCTGACTGTCCGTGACCGCTACTAAAGCACTGGATGTTGAACTCGTCAGATCTAGCTCGTCACTCCAGGCAGGCAAGGCTGATCCGATACAGTAGCAATTCGCTTTAACGCTCCTGAGGTGTTTGATTTTGAGCCGCAGTAGTTCTCGTCGCACCAGTACCCTCACCCCATGTTGCTCTGGAACTTGGGGTGACTCCAAGATCAGGTGTAAACAACCCCCTTGCAGGCTGGCAGTAGTTTGAATGTGCTGATGGGCTAAGACGTGGTTGAGTAATTGAGCGATCGCCTCCGGATCTCCGACGCTCGCCAATTCCTGCAGACTGGGTTGAGGGGTCTCGATCCGTTTTGGAGAAGTTTCAGGGGCAGGAGTCCCAGGAAATCCCGCTGGCGGGGAGATAGGGGATTTCAAGGTAAATTCGGCTGTCCAATCCGGAAAGTCTTCGCCAGTTTGCTGTCCATAAATCCTTACCATTTGAATGGGGACAGCCTGAAGATTGAGTAACCCTTTCCGGATAAATTCCACGAGGGTTTGCTGATCCGGTACCTGCAAAGCTTCTAGAAAAACCTGCAAACACCCCTTGTCAAAACTAGCTTCTACGGTGATGTCTTTGAACTGGGAGGAGCGCTGGATTAACTGGGCGATCGCCGGAGCATCTCCCCGTTTGGCAAGGGCCAGCAACTCCGCTTCACTCATGACAGCCTAACCCATTGTGAATCTGGGGTGAATGAGCGTACGTTAAAACTGGCTAATAACAGCCACGGATACACAGTGCTCAAAGGTCGGGATCGGAGTAAGGGAAATTAGGGTGACTGAAGGGTGGGATGCATGGGGTAGGGACAGGGCACTGCCATACCTTAACTGCTGAGATCAAACACCAGCTATGCATCCTGTGATTCAGTCATGCCCGGAAATCTTGTCTACCTCAGGATGCCCCAATGAGGAGAAACAGTAACTCGGAGAACCTACGACTTGGTTAGATACCCGGTAATACGAGGGAAGCTGGCGTTTCTCCCTTGCTGACACCCCCTTAACCAGCGTTGGCGTAAACCTTTTGGTAGTAGGCTTGATACTCTGGGGATAGGAGGGGTTGCCACCACTCCCGATGGCTGAGATACCACTGCACAGTTTGACGCAATCCATCGGCGATCGCAAACTGGGGAGTCCAACCCAACTCGGTTTGAATCTTACTGGCATTAATGGCGTAGCGGCGATCGTGTCCTGGTCGATCTTGAACAAAGGTAATCAGTTGATGGCACGGGCGTACGGGTAATTCGGGGGCGAATTCATCCATCAAGTCGCAAATCATCGACACCAGATCAATATTTCTAACTTCGTTGTTGCCGCCAATGTTATAAGTTTCCCCTGGTTTACCGTGATGGATGACCGCATCCAAGGCTCGACAATGATCCACGACATACAGCCAGTCTCGGATATTTTGCCCATCTCCATAGACGGGTAACGGCTTACCCATCAAGATGTTGATGCACATCAAGGGAATTAACTTTTCTGGGAAATGGTAGGGGCCATAATTGTTGGAACAATTGGTAATCAGGGTCGGCAAGCCGTAGGTATGGTGGTAGGCCCGCACCAAATGATCACTACCCGCCTTAGAAGCCGAGTAGGGACTGTTGGGGGTGTAGGGCGTGGTTTCTGTGAAAGCCGGATCCTCAGGCCCCAAACTGCCATACACCTCATCGGTCGAGACGTGCAGGAAGCGATCGCCCCAGGGTTTTCCTCGTGTTTTCCAGTGCTGATGGAAGGCTTCTAGGAGGGTGAAGGTACCCACTACATTGGTGCGGATAAAAGCATCGGGGTTCAGAATCGAGCGATCCACATGGGACTCTGCCGCAAAGTGGGCGATCGCGTCAATGGCTTCTTCTTGGAGGAGGGCATCTACCAACGGGCGATCGCAAATGTCTCCGTGGACAAAACGCACCTGCCCCGAAGCTGCTTCCAGGTCTGCCAAACTGCCCCGATTCCCGGCATAGGTGAGGGCATCAAGCACCACCACCCGATCTTCGGGATAGCGATCGCACCAGTGGTGAACAAAGTTGGAGCCAATAAATCCTGCTCCTCCGGTGATCAAGATTCTGCGGGGTATCCGGGTATCCTGCGGGGAGTTGAGGGGATTGTTGAGGTCGTTACTGAAGCTGTTATCCATCTTGATCACACCAATTCAATTTGACAGTCATCTCCAATTAGAAAGCGCAATGCCTTGGGGCGTTGGGGAGCCACAGTTAGATTTGCCCGTTGCCCGATGACACTATCGACAATTCGATGATGCACGCCGTTGATTTTGGCACCTTGCAGGATCACACTGTGCTCTAGGTCAGTGTCCATTAACATGACTTGGTTCGCAATACTGGTGTAAGGCCCAATAAAGCAATTTTCGATATGGCAATCATTGCCGATCACCACCGGCCCCCGGATGCTGGAATTGATAATCCGAGATCCTGACCCGATTTGGACTCGTCCCACAATCTGAC
>JAYKHH010000352.1:0-4726 GCA_035285265.1 Leptolyngbyaceae cyanobacterium
CTTCCCTACGTCTTCGACTTTTCAATTTCGACACAATCCTGTCCTGAAGATAATTGAGGAACAGTTCAATCAAACTTTTTAATTTATTAAGAAATACCATTTTATTTGTCTCAGTCAATTTTCAAGAAAAGTGCCTTGCATGGTTTAATCCATTCATGCAGCTAGTCTTTCAAGGATTTAACTGGGATATTGGGTCAGGGGATGTTGGGCTAGGAATCGGCGATCGCTCCCTACTCGATCTAGTAATTGAGCAATTTGTTGATTAATGCTAGTAAGGTGAAAGCGATGACGGGCTTGAATTTGGGCTTGGTTGGCTACTCTAGAGGTTTCCTCTGACTGGGTGTAACAGGTGGCGATCGCCCGTGCCAAGGCGTCTGCATCTCCAGGGGGCACGAGCCAACCCGTTTTACCCGGTTCCACCAGTTCCACAGCACCGCCCGCACCTGCTGCTAGCACAGGTCGTCCACAGAGCATCGCTTCCACAATCACCCGGCCAAAGGGTTCTGGCGCTGTTGAGGTATGGGCAACGAGGTCGCAGGCTGCCATCAAAGGTACGATATCGGATCGAAATCCTAAAAACTGGACTCGATCTTGCAGGTTGAGCTGAATCACTTGTTCCTGCAATTGCTGGGCATAGGCTTGCTCACCAAATAGGGCATCTCCCACAAAAATAGCGCCGATCTCGGTCGGGCATTGGGCAAGGGCGTTGAGCAAAATATGCTGACCTTTCCAAGGTGACAGACGACTGAAGTGCCCCACTAAAAACCCTGGATTGAGCAGATCGAGTTGTTGTCGAATCTGATTGCGATCAGTATGGATCTGGGAGTATCGTTCAGGCTCAAACCCGTTATAGACAACCTGGGTACGGTTCAGTTGTCCACCTGCTGCTACAAATGCTGCTTGAGTCGCTTGAGAGTTAGCAATCACTAGGGACGCAAAGCGGTTTGCCAGTTTAACGGCGATCGCTCGATTCGCAGGACTGAAATGATCTAGCGATAGGATGTCGTGGAGATGATAGACCAAAGGACGGTGGCTCAAAACACTGGCGATTGCTCCCACCACCAAAGCTTTTTGGGTATTGGCATAGATTAGATCATAGTTCTGGCTCAGGCGAGTTGTTTCTACAATCAGGGGCAGTAAGCGTTCTAAACTGCTGAGTCCCTGGACAAAGGTACTCTCCTTTTGGATACGGATGGCTTGAGTCCCCAAAATTTTAACGGGGACTTGTTGCGCTTCTAATAATTGTCTGAACGGGCCATCGGTAAATAAAGCAACTAGACAGCGATCGCGATAGGGTTTGGCGGTATCGAGCAGACATAGCTCGGCACCTCCTGGTTTACCGCTCTGGTCAAGAAATAGGATTTTCATAGAATGTAAGTCTTTTCGGATCTTGTGTCTCTTGCTACATCAGCCAGAAACTTAAGTTTCTGGCTAAAAGCCAAAGTTCACTTAAGTGGACTGAGTGGCATTGCTGAAGGACGGGATGCTTGGGCTGATCCGGCAATTCCTGCAGGCCCCCTAAATCCCCCAATTCTGGGGGACTTTGAAATTTTCTGGTTCCCCCCAGAATTGGGGGGTGAGGGGGGCAAGTTCAAACTCTGATTCAGCAATGCTGACTGAGTTAGGATTCAGTTTGACCCTCAAACTGACCTTGAGTTAGGGTTTGAGTCCACTTGAGTGGACTTCAGCTTTTAGCCCAGAACTTAAGTTCTGGGCGTTGGTTGAAATCCCCAGCAACTCCTCATACACGGCATTCACTTCCTCAACCACTCGCGTCACAGATAGCCACTCCAGGTTTTGCCGCGATCGCCCTTGCCATTGCGCTAGTAAATTGGGATTTTCGAGTAACTGGGTTAGGTTTGCAGCTAAGACGCGGCTATTTCTGGGGGGAACGAGTAGTCCTGCCTCTCCTTGCTCCAGCGCTTCGGGAATTCCATCAACTTGGCTGGCCATGATGGCACACCCTGCTTCACGGGCTTCCGAAATCACTAACGGAAAAGGATCCCGGTGGGAAGCCAATACAAAAATATCTGTGGCTAATAGATAGGATTGGGGTTCTGGTTGGAATCCCTCGAAATGAATGCGATCGCTCACCGCAGTTGCTTGCGCCTGAGCCTCGAATGCGTCTCGATTGGGGCCGTCGCCAATTAGGTAGAGATGGGCAGTCGGAAAACTGGGGGCAATTTGCTCAAAGGCTTGAATCAGTTCGGCAATCCCCTTGCGGTAATTCATGCCTGCTAGGGTCGCGATCGCGGGTCGTTGCAGAGGTCGGGCGGAATAGGTGTCTAGTCGATTGCAGCGGGGACTGCCCAAAGTCCCATTCGCCACCACCCTCAGTTGAGATCGAGAAATTCCGCGCCTTGCCATTGAATCAGCAACTGCTTGACTCACACAAATTACGCGATCGGCTAACCCCATCAACACCGCACTCCGCTGAAATTCGTTATGGACGGTCGCAACCAAAGCATAGGAAAACTGGAATTTACACAACCATGCCAGCACAACTCCAGTCATCATATGAACATGAACAATATCAGGCTGAAAGTCTTGAATAATCCTTTGATAGCGTCGGATTGCTTGCAGTAAATTTCTCGGTGTTCGTTGTTGATTTAACTCTAAATGTTTCACCCCGTACTGGGCTAATAACTTTTTGTATTCCCCCCCAGCGGAAACCACCCTAACTGGATGGCCTGCCTTGGCTTGCAGACACGCTAAATCTATGGCTACATTAACGATTCCATTGCCAATTTCTTGAACATGATTAAGGATGTGAAGAATACGCATCAGGACACCTCAATTCATCTTTACTGGTTAGCAATCAGAGCTTTTCTTGCTCTACCTAGAAGGTTTAAATTGTCAAAACTTCTCTAGAACTATTTTCAAGTATCCTTTTACGCTGCTTGGTAATTTGAGACCATCTAAAATTAAGAAGCTGAATATATTGCTTTCGTGGAAATCGGTGTAAGTTTTTCAGTTGGCAACGATTCAGATCTGAGAGGCGGTAAGTTGGCCTCAGTCCTGAAAATCTCTCTAAAAGTGGTTCTCGAATAGAAGGGAAAAAGTCAACCAAAAAAGATGTGATAGGTTGACACAAAATCATTAAAGCGCTATAAATAAAAATTTTATAAAAGGCAGGACGTAGTAAGGGCAAAAAATCCGTCTTTGCAGATTGCAAGAGATAGAAAATTGCCTTTTGAAAATCACCCCGTTGAACACCGCGCAAAGCTAAGTACCAACTAAAATTACTGGTAGCCCAACGGTAAATATCGCCTGGAATTTCTGGATGACGTTTCTGAACATCCGCAATTAATAGTTCAGTAGATTTTTGCATCGCCTGATAATTAAAAGACATGCTTCCTGTAACTTGGCGATATCCAATTAATATTTCCTTGACAACTCGAAATTGATAATGCTCTGCAATTCTTAGATACATCTCCCAATCTTCACATCCTTGAGCATTCTCGGCCCTGAGTTGACAGTTGTAGCCTCCCACCTTCCTAAAACATTGGCGATCTATTAAAGGAGAGCTAGCATTGCCTAGGAAACTGCCTTGAATTAAGGGGATATAAACGTCTCCTTCTAGGATGGAAATTTGACAGGTATTCGTTAGCATTCCTGACTCATTAATATAGACAGACCAGGCATAAACAAGTCCAACTGAGGGCTCGGATTGCAAAATTAGGTTTACTTGTTTTTCTAATTTACTGGGATACCAAATATCATCTGCATCAATAGGGGCGATATAGTCCCCACGGGACTTCTGGATGGCTAAATTTCGGGCAGCGGCCACCCCCGCATTCGACTGTTGCAGTAACTGAACTCGACGATCTATCTTAGTAAAAGATCGAACAATTTCAGCCGTTTGATCTTGAGAGCCATCATCAACTACTAAAACCTCAATATTCTTATAGGTTTGTGCCAAGACTGAGTTTAGGGTTTCCCTTAAAAAAGCTTCAGCATTGTAAGCTGGGATGATCACTGAAACTAGCGGTGAATCAGTATTCATAGAAATTTCCAAATATGTATTTATTTTTGACACTCATTTTTGTAAAAGTTGAAAATAACTTGTTTAAATTCAAGACTTGTGAAACTCTAATTAAAATGTTGATGTTTTAGAAATTGTTTAAGAAGTCTTCCGTCCTTTGCATTCGCCCCTTAAATCCCCCAATGCCGGGGGGACTTTGAGATGGTTTTTCCCAGAATTGGGGGGCTAGTAGTCGTAGGCTTCAATCTGCCCACTATTCCTCTCAGGGCATGGCACTGCCATGCCCCTACTAACCGTTGGTTTATTCACGCCGAGGTCTACTAGGGAGCCATCTAGAGGGGGATCAGGATTTTGCAAACAGCTTCTTAGGTGTTGATGCTCTAGGTATTGATAAACTTGCCGCATCTTGGCTCCAATGACTGACCAATCAAACCGCTGCGTAGCGAGTAGACGCGCCTTGTCTCGGACTTGGGCAGCCACTTCAGGATGCTCGACTAACCAACGCAGTTGAGCTGGAAAATCTTCTAAGGTACTGATGAAACCCTGCTGCTTGTGGGCGATCGCACTCCCCCGCATTCCCACAGGCGTCGCTAAAGTGGGTAACCCCATGGCCAGATACTCAACCTGTTTGAGGTTTGTGCCACTGCCCGACAGCATCGGGTTAATTGCTAAATCTGCAGCTTCAAAGTAGGGGCGGGTATCGTCTACTAACCCCGTAAAGGTGATTTGAGGATGGTGTAC
>JAYKHH010000353.1:0-4012 GCA_035285265.1 Leptolyngbyaceae cyanobacterium
TCTTGAAAATTGACTGAGACAAATAAAATGGTATTTCTTAATAAATTAAAAAGTTTGATTGAACTGTTCCTCAATTATCTTCAGGACAGGATTGTGTCGAAATTGAAAAGTCGAAGACGTAGGGAAGAAACTATCTATGTTTACCCAGATAAAAAAGATATCTATGAGGATATGGGACGCTACTTATATATTCTTTCACTATTTCTCACCTTTGAAGGTGATGAGGTTGCTTTAGTCAAAAAGTTTAGTTTTTAGGATTACCGTAAGCTAGGGTGGTTTGGCAGACAAGTATACAGTCTTGATAATGTCACTTTTTCATCATCACTTCCTCAACAAACCGAGAACAAAATTTTAATTTATGACCATCTAGCAAAAAAATGGGCATCAAAGATCTGGAGGAAATTAATTCAACTTGAATTAGACATTTCTTTACCTCGCCCACTCTATAGCAATCCTATCTGAATCGTAAACACCCACCCTGCGGGAAGCGAGCTACACCCCCCAACCCCCTCTCCCAAGCAGGGAGAGGGGGAGAAGAAATTTATCACTCACTTAGGATGGCTATATGATCCTTGGGTCGTTAAAGGCTTCCAAAAGATACTCCTGGTTCTAGCCCATCACACTATTTATTTGCGTCAAGAATAGCGAAATTAATTTGAAAGGTTCCGTGAAGGATTTTTTGGCAGAGTTGGGTAAAGGATAGAAGCATAGTACCAATGTGGGCACAATTAAGGTAATAAGGCGATATGCTGATTTCTAATGCTACCCGTACGATCGCCCCGCTGGCTCAGTCATTTCTTCAGTCATACGCAAAAGCTGCCGTTGCGCTTCTTGCTTGTGATGCCCTTTGTGCTGCAAGTCGTCTGTGCGGTAGGGCTGACAGGGTATTTATCCTTTCGGAATGGTCAGAAAGCGATTAATGAGGTGGCAGCACAGTTACGAGCGGAGGTTAGTGCTCGTGCCAGCCAACACCTAGACGCTTACCTGTCTGTAACCCATCAGATTAACCAGACGAATCTCGCTGCCTTTGAGCTGGGTCTATTGGATCTCAAGAATTTTCAGCTCACAGGTCGCTATTTCTGGCGGCAGATGCAAACTTTCAATGTCGGATATATTAGTTTTGCCAATCCTGCGGGAGATTTTATTGGGGTAGAGCGAACGGCAAACAACTCCCTGCTCATCAATGAGGCGACTAAGGGCAAACTCTATATTTACCCAACCAATCAACAGGGCGATCGCGGCAAACTGTCAGAAACGAAGGACTACGATCCCCGTACGGAAGCGTGGTATGCCGATCCAGTCCGAGCAGGGAAACCACTCTGGAGCCAAATTTATCAATGGGAAGATCAGCCCGATGTGTTCTCCATTTCTTCTAGTTATCCCGTCTATAGCCCCAGCAAGACCTTGATCGGGGTTTTGAGTGTTGATCATCTGCTGTCCCAAATCAGTGGCTTTCTCAAAACGATTCCCATCAGCCCCAATGGCAGCATCTTTATTTTGGAGCGGAATGGACTACTTGTAGCGGGTTCCCACAATCGTCAACCCTTTAAGCTTGTCGATGGTAAAGCCAAACGACTTAAGGCGGCTAACAGTTCTAATCCAGCTATCCAGGCAAGCGTGAACTTTCTAGTCAAAAAATTTGGCAATCTGGATCGGATTCAGGGCAGCGAACCCCTAGACTTCAAGCTGGAGGATGGTTCCCGTCAGTTTGGGCAGGTTACTCCCTGGCAAGATAGGTTTGGTCTAAACTGGCTGATTGTCGTGATTGTGCCAGAAGCAGATTTCATGGCACAAATTAATGAAAATACTCGCATCACTATTGTGTTGTGTATTGCGGCCCTCGTGGCCGCTATCACAATTGGGCTGCTCACCTCTGAATCCATTACAGATCCAATCCTGCGGCTCAATGCGGCGGCGCGAAAGATTGCTGAAGGAGAGCTAGACGCAACCGTTACCCTGAGCCATTCCAGTGAGGTTGACAAGTTAGCTGCCTCCTTCAATCGCATGGCAAAGCAGTTGCAAACTTCCTTTGCAGATCTGCAATCTCTCAATGAAGCCCTCTCTCAAAGTGAGAATCGCTTAACTCAATACTTAGAAGCCCTACCCGTGGGGGTGGCGGTCTATCATCCTTCGGGAAGCATTTCCTATTTAAATGAGATGGGTCGCCATTTATTGCAGTTTGAGCAGATCACCTTCCCCACCGCCGAAAATTTTTCCTTTGTTAATCCACTTTATCTGGCCGGTACGGATCAGCCTTCTCTCAGTTTAACCATGCCCATAGCGCGCGCGCTCCAGGGGGAAAGGGTGACTGTGAATAATCTGGAGATGCATCAGGACGGTAAAGTCATTGCTTTGGAGATGCAAGCCACTCCTATTTTTGATCGTCGAGGCAGGGTTAGCTATGCGATCGCCGCCTTTCAAGACATTAGCGATCGCAAGCAAGCAGAACAACTTCTAGCCGACTACAGCCGCAACCTAGAAGCTAAAGTGGCAGAGCGCACAGAGGAACTCCAACGTACCAAGGAACTTGCAGAATCAGCCAACCGGGCAAAAAGTGAGTTTCTGGCCATGATGAGCCATGAGATCCGCACGCCGATGAATGCCGTGATTGGCATGACCGAACTGCTATTAGAGGACGATCTGACAGCGGATCAGCGAGACTCCATGGAAATCATTCATACGAGCAGCCAATCTCTGCTGACGATCATTAACGATATTCTGGACTTCTCCAAAATCGAATCCGGCAAGCTGGAATTAGAATCAGAGTTGTTTCACCTCTTTGCCTGTATTCAATCCGCAATTGACCTACTAGCTCCCAAGGCAAGGGCAAAGGGATTGAAACTCTCATGGGAGTCGGCTACGGAAATCCCAGCTACCCTGATGGGGGATGAGATTCGGTTACGTCAAGTGCTGGTGAACTTGATCAATAACGCCATTAAATTTACAGAGGTGGGCGCAGTTCTGCTGATTGTGACTGCTGCTGACCGTGAGGTGCAATTTGCCATTCGAGATACGGGGATTGGTATTCCCGACGATCGCCGCGATCGCCTCTTCAAGCCCTTTAGCCAGGTAGATGCCTCCACCACACGCCAGTATGGAGGAACCGGACTGGGATTAGTCATCTGCCAACGTTTGGTCACCCTAATGGGAGGACGGATGTGGGTGGAGAGCCAAGTGGGTCAGGGTTCAACCTTTTACTTCACCATTGCCGTTCTTCCCGGTTCCAGCGTTCTTCCTGGTTCTAGCGTTACGGCTCAATCTCGACCAAATGCTCAACCCGTCTCCATTCCTCCCCAACCCTTGTCCCCGCCTATCGAGGATAGCGATCCGGCCCAACTCCCTTCCAAGTTGGTAGAAGCAGAACGAGAAGCCAAAGAACCACCTATCGAGGATAGTGATCCGGCTCAACCTACTCCACTGCGGATTTTGCTAGCTGAAGACCTAGCTGTAAACCAAAAGCTAGCCCTCAGAATTTTAGAACGCATGGGATATCAAGCAGATGTGGCGGGTAATGGATTGGAAGTGCTAGCTGCCTTAAAACGCCAACCCTATGATGTGGTGCTCATGGATATGCAGATGCCGATCATGGATGGATTAACCGCAACCCGCCGTATTTATGAGGAGTGGCCTCCAGAAACACGTCCCTGGATTATTGCAATGACGGCTAATGCGATGGAGGGCGATCGCGAATCCTGTTTAGCAGCCGGAATGAACGACTACCTTGCAAAACCCATTCGGCGAGAATTATTAATGCAGGTTTTGCTAAAGTGCCAGCCCATTGCTCGTTCGTCATCAGACCCATCATTGATACAGGCATCCTCATAGCCACTCCATCTGAGTTAATGTGAATTCGATAGTCCGATTTTGTGTGCGCTGCGCGCACACAAAATCGGGTATTTTGGGAGTTTTCGCTTTGCGAACTCCCAAAATACCCTTTCGTCGAACTAACGTTGAGTTAGCCCTTTGGGGGAGAGGACGTTTCCGAATTTCAAGGGCGACAGCACCTAAAAAT
>JAYKHH010000354.1:0-5697 GCA_035285265.1 Leptolyngbyaceae cyanobacterium
AGGAGCTGATGCCATCCTGATTGCCAGCAACCCCCTGTCTACCCAAGATGATGTTGCGGCAAGCCTCGTGGTGGATTATGGTATTCCAGTCTTTGCTCAAAAGGGCGAAGATAACGATACCTACCACCGTCACGTTCAGATTGCCTTAGATCACCGCCCCAACGTAATCATTGATGATGGTAGTGATGTGGTTGCCACCTTAATTCAAGAACGGCAACACCAAATTGCCGATTTAATTGGCACTACCGAAGAAACAACCACAGGAATTGTGCGCCTGCGCGCGATGTTCAGAGATGGGGTGTTGACCTTCCCTGCGGTTAACGTCAATGATGCGGATACCAAGCATTTCTTTGACAATCGCTACGGTACGGGCCAATCTACCCTGGATGGCATTATCCGAGCCACCAATATTCTGTTGGCAGGTAAAACAATTGTTGTAGCAGGCTATGGCTGGTGTGGTAAGGGGACAGCGCTCCGGGCACGGGGTATGGGGGCCAATGTCATCGTGACCGAAATTGATCCAGTTCGGGCCATTGAAGCCATTATGGATGGTTTCCGGGTGATGCCCATGGCGGAAGCTGCTCCGGTCGGTGACATCTTTGTGACCGTCACTGGCAACAAGCATGTGATTCGCGGCGAACATTTTGATGTCATGAAGGACGGGGCTATGGTTTGCAACTCCGGTCACTTCGATATTGAAATTGATCTGAAAGCCCTAGGTGAACAGGCGAGTGAAGTTAAAACCGTTCGGAACTTTACCCAAGAGTACCGCCTCAAGAGCGGTAAGTCCGTCATCGTTTTGGGTGAAGGGCGGTTAATCAACCTAGCCGCAGCGGAAGGCCATCCTAGTGCGGTGATGGATATGAGCTTTGCCAACCAAGCCATGGCTTGTGAGTACTTGGTGAAGAATAAAGGCAAGCTAGAACCGGGTTTGCACTCTATTCCCGTTGAGGTAGATCGAGAAATTGCTCGCCTAAAACTTCAAGCTATGGGGATTTCCGTCGATACCCTAACCCCTGCTCAGATTGAGTACATGAACTCCTGGACTTCAGGCACCTAAAAGGGGCTAAGCTTTAGAAGGCGTTGCTAAGCAGTTAATCTTGATGCTTAGCAACGCCTTTTTTGTTGTCTAATCCCTTGCAATACTGAGGGGATTCTCCCCAAAGCATAGGCTACTGTAGGGGCGCAAAGCTTGCACCCTCTTTCACGCTGAAAAGGCCGTAAGCTTTGCGCCCCTACCCAGATCGCGCTTCTGCTATCCATAAAAAATCAACCTTGAAGGGAACTTTATCCTCCACCGTCAAGGACTTTGCCAACTGCCTCATTTGGGAATAGAAAATTTGGCGTTGCTGAATCGGGGTATGAACGGCTGGTGTTGAGATCGATGGACAGGGATGGCAGTGCCATGCCCTACCAAATTCATATCTTCAAATCAGCAAAGCCGGAAATTTTATAGTAGACAAATTCATACTACGTTCTGTAGTATAGTGAAGACGGCATCACGGAATAAGTAGAGATAATCTTCCCATGACTTCTATAGCCTCCTCGACCTTACGTAGCACGAACCATCGACCCCGCAGCCAGAGCTGGGCGACAGTCGTTGTGCTGTCTGCGTTTGAGGGAATTTATGCATTTGCCTGCGGCAAAGATGCCAAGCCAGGTAGAGGGCTAGAAGCCATTTCAGGCCGGATGAATCCGGAGCAAATTATCCAGAGCGGGAGGTGCAGGCATCGGCTTGCACCGACATAGGACAGAAAGTAGCGATTGCAACTTCCTACCCCCGCTTCTGAGCACCAGAAGCGGGGGTTCGTTTTTTGAGGAGTGTGGATTGATGACCCGTTACCAGCAACATGTACAACCAGCCGTTTTGCAAAACTCTGTGGTGGTGTTCTCAAAGAACTACCTGCCCATGAGCCGAGTCAACATCAAGCGAGCTATTGCGCTCCTGACGGCAGGACAAGCTGAACCCCTAGATTTCAGCAGTGGCAAGGGTTGGGAAGTGCGATCGCCCAATCTTGTCCTCCAGGTGCCAGAGCAGATCCGACTCACGATCACCAACCCAGAGCGGTTATGGAAAGTACCTCCCGTTAATCGGCGGGAAATTCTACGGCGAGACGGTCATGCTTGCCAGTACTGCGGCAGCACTAAAAAGCTCACCATCGACCACGTCATTCCTAAATCGAAGGGCGGTTCCCATACCTGGGACAACGTGGTGACGGCTTGTGAACGCTGCAATTCGACCAAGGGCGATCGCACCCCTCAAACTGCAGGCATGATCCTCAAGACCAAACCCAAATCTCCTATACATCCTGCTGTGGCTTTTGCAGAACAGTTTTGGAAAGCCCAACCATTAACGGACACCGCATCACCCTCAAGCTAAGGGAGGCAAGACGGCATGTTGAAGTTGCAATACACCGAGAACGGGCTATTCATGGAACGAGTTACGGTTTCCCTTGCGGAGTTGGTCGCTCAGCGAGTCACCCTAGCTTTACGATTGGGGCAATCCTTACATATGGAGCCAGGGCGCGCCTCTTTCTTGCTACCCAACCAGCTAGAGGGCTTAACTCAGTTAGAGCTAGCACTCCAGATTGAACAGCACGCGCCCATCACCCTTTCACCTGTGGATGGTGAGTTTGTTGAGGTGAGCGTACAGGGTACCTGGCTCGCTGCCTGTGCTGAAGCTGAGGAAGGGATCTTCCTCACGACGGTTAATGATCGAGCTGAGTTCTTTGTCTACAAGCTATGGCAGGCAACTCAGGCTCAAGTATCTTACCTGGCATGAAAGCCGTAAGATCAAAGCACACTAACGCTTTCAGGTGGAACAAGGAGGGGAGAAACCCTTCTTGTTCCAATGCCTGCATCTTCAAAAATATGTCAGTTCAACAAAAGCCATGCTGTAGGGGTACCTGTGGTGGGTGCCCTATCTCTATCGGGCACCCACCACAGGTACCCCTACGACTGCGTTCATTACGATGAGAGAGGCATGTTGGATCATTTCCACGCATGTTGATGGAAAATAGTGTCAGTTCTCCCACCGTGGCCTACCTCGGCTGTCAGTTCCTTGTAATTTCGTTACCCTGAATTCAGGATTATCTAGGCTTGCCATGAAAGTTCCCCACACCCGCAGTCAGGAGCGTGTTTTGAGTTTACTCAAGCTGCTGAATCGTGCTATCTCTGCTCAAGACCTCTATGTAGAATTGCGGAATCGCCAGCAAAGTATGGGCTTGGCGACGGTCTACCGCTCCTTAGAAGCCTTGAAGCTAGAGGGAACCGTGCAGGTACGCACCCTGGCGAGTGGTGAATCTCTCTATAGCTGTGTTCAGCAAGACAAGCATCATTTAACGTGTTTACAGTGCAGTGCCTCCATTCCGATTAATCAATGCCCGGTGCATGATTTAGAGATACAACTCCACCAGTCTTACCAGTTCAAGATTTTTTACCACACCCTGGAATTTTTTGGGCTCTGTACCCAATGCCAACTTGCACAGGCAGCAGATTAAGGGGACGATGTAGGTGCGATCGCAAAAATTGCTAAAAACGTGAGTGATCTTCAGAACCTGAGATTTTTGCATAACTCTTTTCATGAGGGATGACATATCTTTATAAGGACATTTTCTGTTCTTGTCGAAGTCTTTATAAAAGTTATGCTGACCTACTATGAAAGAGATTTTCAAAGGATTGCTCGGAAAAATTATCCAGCAAGCTCGTGATCTCAATCTAGCTGAAATCAATGCTAGGCTGAACGAGCCCCCTGCTGAGTCTCCTGATCCGTACAAACGAGGGGGGCTGTACGTAGACGATTCTGAGCTGGATTTGGCAGTCACCTTGGAGAGTGATCAGACTTGTTTTATTCAAGACGGTACAAACTCTCATGTTCCTGATTTCTGCTTGGAAGGAAGTGCTGAGTCAGCCACCCTGGATTTAGAGGATTCGGAAACGCCTGAACCAGAAGCCGTAGATGGATTCCTACAATCACAGCTTCAACAAACTCTGGAAAATAGATTGATTGAGGCAGGACTGCTCTCTCCTATCCAACTTGAGCTTGCCCTAGCGGATCAAAATCAACAGCCAGATTTACTGTTGTATGAAATTTTACTTCTCAGAAGTTGGATTAAGGAACAAACGCTAGCATTTTTCTTGAATTTGGAAACTGGGGTCTCATCTGAATTTCGTAGTTTATCCTTGGGTGAACGGCTGCAAAAGGCTGGATTAGTCAATGAGGCTGATATAGCAAAAGCTCTGAGAGAGCAAACACAGGTCAATGGCGATATCGGGCAAATACTAATTCTTAATGGGGTGATTCGCCAGAAGACAGCCGATTACTTTGCACGACTTTGATGAGAAGGGTTATCTGTTGATTGGTGATAACTTTACCAAGTAGGTCGGCAGAATGATTTGTAAAATAGGCTTTGACAACCCTCTGCCGAAGGGGTCACCGAGGCCAAAACCCAGGAACCGATCCGCAGTTTAATTAAGCCCAGTTACTTAATAATGTATTGCTGTAACTTTGGTGTGGGCAGTGAAGTCTATCTCACTGTCTAGGGAAACTTATCACTGTAATTTCTTCGGGCTACTGTGAACAAACTTTTGTCACAAAACCAGGTTGAGTTAGTCTGATTGATGGTTATTTGCCAATCATCAAGCTCTGCTCTAGCCATCTTGATTAAGCTTGAGACCTTCAATCGTTCAATTTTAGTTTCTGCAACATCCTCAGAATCAGAAACGTCTTAAGGCTCACTGGCACCTATATGTACGCAAGCTCTACCCCAACGACCCTATGAACTCTTCATTGCAGATCGGTGCGATCGCCTTAGCCATGACCGGACTCACTGCTCTCAGTGGCTTCAATTCCGTCAGGGCAGCAACCTCATTTCAGCAACAGGAAGTAGATCAAGCTCAATTTATTGCGGTGGCTGCTCCTAGAGGCAGTCGTAATTACCAATTACTGATCCTGCAACAGGTATCTAATAAGCGTCCTTGCTGGAATGTCCAACCGGGGACTCCCGCAGTTGTGGAGCCACTGCTGTTGAACTTTGACTTCAAAGGGATTTGTAGTCGTAGTACCGATAGTAATGGTTATTCGATTCGGGTGGCAGGGGAAGACTTAGCTCTAACCCATAGTCTGCGGGTGGTTGAGCGCAATGGTGATTTACTGCTTGTAGGCGTTTCCAATAAAGACCGCAAGGCTCCAGAAATCGAAATTGGCAAAACCTATGGCGTTCAACCTGGTTTTTCTCAGATCGTTTTGAATCCAGGATGGCGGTTTGCTCAGCGATCGCTCAATGGCAAGGTCTTGGGCCATGTCTATCTGACCAATGACTCCCCCCTACCCAGCAACCTCGCCAGTCCTCCTCCCACAGCCCCTACTACGGTTACAACGCCTTCCTCCACGCCAGCGCCCGCAACGCCACCCGCAATTCCCCCAGTGGTTCCTGTTGCGCCCCCGGTCAAGCCACCTACTAACCCTGTCCCGAGTTCCCCGGTAGCTCCGACTGCCTCCCCTGCCAAAACGCCTACTACTACTGCTCCAACGCCCATCACCATCCCAGGTCCCCGACCTCAGAAACCTGCTGCGCCCGTTGTCACTCCTGCCCAACCCTCACCTCCAGCAGCTCCAGTTTCAGCACCTCCCAAAACGCCTAGTAACGCTGTCCCAATTCCCACGCCAGTACCCTCCCCAAGCTCGACAGGAACTAC
>JAYKHH010000355.1:0-7913 GCA_035285265.1 Leptolyngbyaceae cyanobacterium
CCTAAAAACGCAAAACCGGACAAAAGAGGAGGATACCCTTCTTTATCCGGTTTTGTATGGTATCAGTTGATTCAGGACAGGGACATCCCTTGTCGGTACCCTCTATCTATCGGGCACCCGTAGGAAATTCACCTATATTAGACAGCCTCTAACAGTGACTGAGCTACAGCTTCCTTGAGGACAGCAGCTTTATCGGTTTGCTCCCAAGGAAGTTCTAGATCAGTACGTCCAAAGTGGCCATAGGCTGCAACATCTTGGTAGAATCGTCCACCCCGCTCGGAGGGAAGGTTACGCAAATTAAAAGCTTGAATCATGCCAGCAGGACGAAGTTCAAAGTGCTGCTTGACCAATTCCAACAAACGGTCATCCTCAATTTTGCCAGTTCCAAAGGTTTCCACAAAGATACTGACTGGGCGGGCCACACCAATTGCATAACTGAGTTGAACTTCGCATTTCTCAGCTAAGCCCGCAGCCACAATATTCTTGGCGACATAGCGGCAAGCATAGGCAGCACTACGGTCTACTTTTGTGGGATCTTTGCCTGAGAAGGCACCACCACCATGACGAGAATAACCGCCGTAGGTATCAACAATAATCTTGCGTCCTGTTAAGCCAGAATCACCTTGAGGCCCCCCAATCACAAACTTGCCCGTCGGATTGATTAGGAAGCGAGTTTGTTCATCAGGTTGAATCTCAAGATCTGAGAAAACAGGCTGAACCACTAATGCCCAGAGATCTTCTTTGATCTTAGCTTGAACAGCCGCATCATCCGTAATCTCTCCAATTGTAGCTGCGTGCTGGGTCGAGACCAGAATGGTGTCAATTCCAATGGGGCGTCCATCTTCATAAACGACCGTTACCTGGGTTTTGCCATCGGGACGCAAGTAGCTCAGTTGCCCAGTTTTTCTAGCGGCTGCTAGTTTTCGAGAAATCCGATGGGCAAGGCTAATGGGTAATGGCATGAGTTCAGGCGTCTCATTGCAAGCGAAACCAAACATCAGACCCTGATCGCCTGCGCCAACTGCATCTAGTTTCTCTTCGCTCAGTTGTTCACGACTCTCTTGAGCCGTATTGACACCCTGAGCAATATCTGGAGATTGCTGATCCAAGGCAATTAATACTGCACAGCTACTTGCTGAAAAGCCATTATCAGCGTTAATGTAACCAATTTCAGCAATTTTTTTGCGAGCTAGACTGATGTAGTCAACGTTAGCCCTGGATGTGATCTCACCTGTAATCAGTACTAAGCCAGTGTTTACCACTACTTCAGCGGCAACCCGACTCGAAGGATCTTCGGTTAAAAGAGCATCTAGGATCGTATCCGAAATTTGATCACAAATTTTATCGGGATGACCTTCGGTAACGGATTCAGATGTGAAAAGGTAGCGACGAGACAATGAGATACCCTCTCTAAGATAAGCTGACTGGAAAATACAATAAATCTGCAGATTATAGCATTTGTACTTATCTCTAAAAATTTCCTCGCCAACTGTAAATTACAGGCTTGTTTCCTTATAAGATCCAAAAACCGTGGAATCCGATCCCAATCAGCCTTTTAGTCATTCTCCTGAGATTGGCGATTACAACCCATACGGCATAATCCTCGCAGCGGATTTTTCTGTCAAAAAGCAACAGGTCTAGCCACTACACCTTTAACCCGAATCCATGAAAATGGTTAATTGACTCAATTAAAAACTAGCTCTCTCTTGCGATCGCTCAACCAAGGTATACCCAAGCATCCCTCTAAATGGCAAGGGGCAGACAAACGTCCGCCCCAGTTGCATATCCTCAATTAGAAGACTGATATTAGCAAGTCACTAGGACTCCGCTTCAGGTGACACCTCAGGTTCAACAGGGATTTCCATAGTCGGAACATTACCTTGCTGTTGGGCTTGCATCCGTTCCCGGTACTTAGCTGCCATTTCCTCAGCCTTGTCGTAAACAAGTTGAGGATTTTTAACCATATCTCCTGGCTCAGGCTCTAACTGCTTGGTAGACAAAGAGATGCGACCCCGTTCTGCATCAAGGTCAATGATCATCACTTTGACTTCATCATTAACATTGAAAACACTATGGGGCGTGTCAATGTGATCATGGGAAATCTCTGAGATGTGGAGTAATCCACTGACGCCACCGATATCAATAAAGGCACCGTAAGGCTTAATTCCGCGAACTGTTCCAATGACAACCTCGCCTACTTCAAGTCGGTTCATCTTGCGCTCAACTAAGGCGCGACGATGACTGAGAACCAAGCGGTTGCGATCTTCGTCTACCTCTAGGAATTTGAGGGGTAACTCTTCACCCAGCAAATCTTCTTTGGGCTTACGAGTACTAATGTGTGATCCAGGGATAAAGCCCCGCAAACCTTCAATTCTCACCAATGCGCCACCTCGATTCGTGGCAAAGACATTAGAGCGAACGGTTGCATCTTCAGCCTGCAATTGACGCACGCGCTCCCAGGCTCGCATATACTCAATCCGACGGATTGACAGAGTGAGCTGACCATCCTCATTTTCATCCGTTAATATAAAAAATTCACGGGTTTCGTTGGACTGTAGAACTTCCTCTGGATTGTCAATACGGTTGATTGACATTTCCTGGATTGGGATATAGGCTGCCGTCTTAGCACCAATGTCAATCAAAGCCCCTCTTGGCTCTAAACTAAAGACTGTGCCTGCTACGACATCACCAGGACTGAAGTGATAGTCATACTTGTCGAGAAGGGCAGCAAAATCCTCGTGTGTAAAGCCAATTTCTGTAGCTGTTAGTTGCTGATTGACCATGCTAATCGTTTCCCAGTATTCTCTTTAACTTAGTAGTGGTGGTTTTCTCCTCTTGATGTACACGCACGGTTAAAATGTGCAGCCTACACCTCAAATCCCCTCAAACTTCATTGTAGGAGATTTGATTCAGATGGTTGATAAGTTCGGAAAATCTATCATACCTTAATCAGTCCTCCTTTTGAAGCCTGCTGCATATCTTGCAAGGAAAGATTAAGAAGGTTTGGCAGAATCTAAAATAAATAGCGAGTTCACGAGAAGACTTTCCCTCTCCCAGCCTAGGGCAGTAGCCTTCAATTCTGCAAAGCTCTTAAGAGTGAATTACAAAAGAAATAGAAGGATGGGGTTCGGTTGAGGGTTTGGGTTGATCGGTGGTGCGTGGATCGGTTGAGGGAGGGTTAGCTTGAGTGCTCTCTGGTCTATGGGATGGAGCTAACTGCTGCGTTTGTGGGGTAGCACTTTCCAAATGGTTTAATGCTTCTACAAAATCTCGGATGCTCTGAAATTGCCGATAGACCGAAGCAAATCGAACATAGGCTACCTCGCTCAAGCCTTGAAGATGCTTCAGCACTAACTCACCAATTTCACGACTTGAAACTTCACGAACGGCCCGTTGCTGTAAATCCGTTTCAATTTCATCCACCAATGCTTCTATCTGCGTCGTCATGACACCTGTTTTTTCACAGGCTCGGACAATTCCATAGAGCAGCTTAGAGCGATCAAATGCCTCTCGTTGACCATCACGTTTGATCACCGTAATAGTAACAAACTCAATATGCTCATAAGTTGTAAAGCGTCGATTGCACTTTAAGCACTCCCGCCTCCGTCGTACGCTTTGTCCTCCCTCTGCAGAGCGTGACTCAAGAACGCGATTATCTGTGTACTGACAAAAGGGACACCGCATTGTTAAAAAACAAACTGATGCAAATTTATCTCTTAAGAATTTTATATGAGACTAAAATACCTAAGCCAACTTACAGATAACCTGTCTAAACACCAGAAAACTCTGATTTATGCAGATGCTTGATGAAGGCTTAGGTACTGATTAAATGACTATTTGCCAATCCGAGGGGGTTCCCGGAAGGCGATCGCAAAAAAGATGGTGCCAAGCGCTAAGGCAAGAATCAAAATGTAAGCAACACTTTCCATGGGAAAATTCCTGACTACCTTATTAATTCACAGTTTATCAAGAGAGGGAAGATTACAGCAGGGATTGAACTACCAAACTGTCAGCTTAGGTGAGGGCATTCCTGGTAATCTGCCTCAAGCAGCAGAAGCAGTTGAATAGGACAACTAGGGAGTGTACCCATAGTTGTCCTACCGGAAAAGGAGTAAAAACTAGCCTTTTCTGTTCAACTTAGCCATGAAACGTTAGATCGGTTCTTTGCGACGAGTGGTTTTGTCACCCAATTTCTGGAAGAAGCCCCATTCGACTTGCTCTTCTGAAAGCTCTGGATCGACCCCAGCAAACACATCCCGGAACAGAGTCCGAGAACCATGCCAGAGATGACCGAAGAAGAAGAGAAGTGCAAATACAGCATGTCCAAAGGTGAACCACCCACGAGGACTGGTACGGAATACACCGTCTGAGTTGAGGGTCTCACGGTCAAACTCAAAGATTTCTCCAGTCTGAGCACCGCGAGCATATTTCTTAACGGAGGCAGGATCGGTAAAGACCTGACCGCTGAGGGCACCCCCATAGAAGCTAGCCTTGATTCCAGCTTGTTCAAAGCTGTATTTCGACTCTGCTCTTCGGAAGGGGATATCAGCTCGAACAACTCCGTCATTATCCGTTAAGACAACGGGGAAGTTCTCAAAGAAGCTAGGGAGACGACGAACATTTAGTTCGCGTCCTTCGCTATCCGTAAAGATCGGATGACCCAACCAACCTTGGGCAATTCCATCTCCCTTATCCATGGCTCCGGTGCGGAATAGCCCACCTTTAGCAGGGTTATTACCCACGTAATCATAGAAAGCTAGCTTTTCAGGAATGGCTTCCCATGCCTGAGCGATGGTACTGCCACTGGCTAGACTATCTTGAACTCGTTGAGCAATTTCCTGCTTGAAATACCCTTTATCCCACTGGTAGCGGGTAGGACCAAACAGTTCAATGGGGGTAGCAGCACTGCCGTACCACATCGTCCCTGCGACCACAAAGGCAGCGAAGAAGACGGCGGCAATACTACTAGACAAGACTGTTTCAATGTTCCCCATCCGCAAAGCTCTATAGAGTCTTTCTGGAGGACGAACGGTGAGGTGGAATAAACCTGCAATAATGCCAACAATCCCTGCCGCAATATGGTGAGCTACAATACCACCGGGATTATAAGGGTTGAAACCAGCAGGCCCCCATTCAGGAGCCACAGGTTGCACACTTCCAGTTAAGCCATAGGGATCAGAGATCCACATGCCAGGGCCAAACAGCCCAGTCAAGTGGAAGGCACCAAACCCAAAACAAAGTAAGCCAGACAAAAATAGATGAATGCCAAACATTCTGGGCAAATCAAGGGCCGGTTCACCTGTGCGGGGATCTCTAAATAACTCTAGATCCCAGTAAACCCAGTGCCAGCAAGCAGCCAGAAATAGCAGGCCGGAAAGAATAATATGAGCTGCAGCAACCCCTTCAAATGACCACACACCAGGATTGACAACAGTTTCGCCTGTCAGACTCCATCCACCCCAAGATTGGGTGACTCCAAGACGAGCCATAAATGGTAATACAAACATCCCCTGACGCCACATGGGATTCAGGACAGGATCACTTGGGTCAAAGATAGCAAGCTCGTATAAGGCCATAGAGCCAGCCCACCCTGCCACAAGCGCAGTATGCATGAGATGTACAGCAATCAGTCGCCCTGGATCATTTAGGACAACTGTGTGTACGCGGTACCAGGGTAGTCCCATTGACTACGCTCCTCCTCTAATAAATATTGCTAGTTCAAGGCTTTTTCAGCATTTTTTTAAGTTGCCCGCTACTGATAAACCTATCAGATCAAGCACCCTCTTTGCTCTTTCCTAAAGTGATCCAGAAAGTAATTTCCGAATCAACCCGTATGAGCAGTTTGACCATGCATTTATAAAGTATAAAGAAGTGTAACTAGTGTTTCGGCTCAATGCAAGCAGATGTAAGGTTCCGCAATAGTTCTCAAAAAACCAAGAATGGGGCAATTCGCGATCGCGGGCGATCTCAGACACTAGGGGTGCTTGGTCGGCAGAATTGGTAAAGTAATATTACAAGATGTGGGAGACTCAAGTGGCTAACATTAAGTTTGTTAAAGAAAATAAGGACGTTATTGCGGCAGATGGGGCTAATTTAAGATTCAAAGCCCTAGAAAACGGGATTGATCTCTACACCCTGATGGGCAAGATGATGAGTTGTGGGGGGTATGGGCAGTGCGGTACTTGTATTGTGGAAATTGTGGAAGGCATAGAGAATCTCTCCCCTCGAACCGCAGTTGAAGATCGGAAGTTGAAGAAAAAGCCTGAAACCTATCGGCTCGCCTGTCAAACCCTGGTGAATGGCCCTGTGACTGTCAAAACCAAGCCCTAAAACTTTTGCAGGTATGAGGGAATGCCGTTCTAGATTAAGACATCCTAGATTAAGATGTCCTCAATTAATTTGCGAATAGCTCCGGTATTCACCTAGATAACCGCTAAGCTGTTAGGCATCTACATTGCACGTTGACCGCCCTGAAGCCCTGACTGCAAGGGAATCAGCTCGGAAATTTGAATGACAATCAGCTTAAGTTTTTAATGGGAACTCTACGCCTGTCCCCCTCTGTGGTACAAGTGAGACATGGCGATTAAAGCCAGAGAAGTTTTACTTCAGTAATGCTACAAGCTCTTAAGCTGCTTACAGCTACTGGTCTAGGGTGAAGTCAAGAAAGGCTTTGCTTTATGATTGCCTTACCCTAGTTGTCCCGCCTTGAGCGGATAGCTCTGCTTATTAGCTCTAGTAAACGAAATTTCAGTAACTTGAGATGAAATAAAAGGTGGGATTCACATGGAAGTTAATGATCTTGGATTTATTGCAAGCATCTTGTTTGTCCTAGTTCCAGCGGTTTTTCTGATTATTTTGTACATCCAAACTGCTAGTAGAGATGCCAAATAAGCATTTCTACTAGCTAACAGGTAAAAATGGTTCTATGCGTGACCAGAATATCTGTTAATTCATAAGCCTGAGAATATTAATACTGCAAGGGCAAGGCATTTGCGTAGAGAACTTACGGACTAAGAACTAAGTTTTCGGCGCAGAAATTTTGCCCTTGATTTACTCAATAACTTATTAGTGTTGGGGTATGAGGCATTTCTTACCTCAGTTTTTCTCCGCAGATGCCGAATAGGTAGATAGCAAAGCCTATTCAGGGAGCACAATCCCCACCTCATCATCAAGTCTAGTCACTCAGCATTTTCCCTATTTGTTCCTACCTCTATCGGTTGGGAGAAGACGCCTCGCAGGGTTGAGGAAATCCTCACTCAAAATTGAGCTGATTAAGGTATGCACACAAATCAGTAATGCAGTTTGAGTTTTGTGTGACAACCCTGATAGGAGGTCACAACGTGGTTAATCGAGATCAATCTCTCTCACCGATGGGTGCGGGTCATCATCGACGAGCAGTGGGTGTTTTTACAAACTGCCAAGCGGCGGAGCAGGCACTTCACGATTTGAGTCATGCTGGTTTTTCCATGGATCGAGTCTCTCTCATTGCCAAGGATGTAGGACGAGGTGACGCAGTTGCTGGCAATAAGGCGGATGAAGGCGCAGGCTTGGGTGCAGTTTCCGGGGGTACTTTAGGCGGTATCACAGGTTTACTAGTTGGACTTGGAACTTTAGCGATTCCTGGCATTGGGCCCATCATGCTGGCAGGCGCAGATGCAACAACCCTGGCCACGACACTGGGAGGGGGAGCTATTGGTGCGGTTGCCGGGAGTTTGATTGGGGGACTGATTGGTTTGGGAATTCCTGAAACAAGAGCGCGCGTCTATGGCGATCGGGTATCTCAAGGCGACTATCTTGTGATGGTAGTCGGCACAGATCGGGAGATCCGTCAGGCTGAGGCAATCTTGAGCCGTCATAGCATTCAAGAATGGGACGTTTACGATCTACCTACTGAGCAAACTCAGCCATCTGTC
>JAYKHH010000356.1:0-5901 GCA_035285265.1 Leptolyngbyaceae cyanobacterium
ATAGCCAAAGAAGCGGAACTTGGATTCGAGGCGATCGGAACCGCGCAGCGCGTGAAAAATACCGCCAAACCCCAGAAACGCAGAGGAGATCAGATGCAAGGCTCCAATCACAAAGTATGGATAGGTGGAGGCGATCGCTCCCTCTGCTCCAACTCCCCAACCCTGTGCCGCCAGATGAGGTAACAAAATCAATTCCTGCTCATACATCGGCTGTTGCGGATTGAAATGGGCAAGTTCAAACAAAGTCATTGCGCCTGCCCACAAAACAATTAACCCAGCATGGGCAACATGCGCCCCCAGCAGTTTGCCAGAAAGGTTGGTTAATCGAGCATTGCCCGCCCACCAGGGAACAGTTTCCAGCAGTTGATCTGTGGTTCTAACCATACACAGTCCTCCTGAATCAGGTTGTCAAAAGATTCAAGTTATTGAGAAAATACTTCAATAAGTCTGGGGGCATCGTAGCATATTTATTGCGACTTTCTGCTAATAAGGGGTGATTAAGAAATGTGAATGCCGAGATAGCCAAGTCGAAGCTAAATAGATATCTATAGCTGTCACAATGGTTGAGGAGTGTGAAGGGCAGTAAGAGGCTGTTTGAAAAGTCGGATAGCCCAGACGCAAAGCTCACCTGGCTAAGCTAGGTATAGAACCTTGAGTCCCGAGAGAGCAATGAGTAAAGCCTATTCCAGTAATCTGACCCTAGCTCAATTTGAATTGCTAGCGCCGTTATTTCCTGCTGCTAAACCGGGTGGACGCCTCGGAGCATCTGCCTGTGGGAGGTGCTCAATGCCATTCTTTATGTGGTAGTCCAAGGGTGTAAATGGCGTGATTTGCCCGCCGACTTCCCGGCCTGGCAAACGGTGTACACCTATTTCCGCAACTGGCGTCGAGATGGTAGCTGGAATGCCATCCATGAGCGGGTGCGAGGATGGACACGAGCAGCAACCGGACGCCCTGAAAGTCCTTCCGAAGTGATGGTTGATAGTCAAAGCGTTCCGACCGGCCCGATGGTGCATGAGGAGGTAGGCTTTGATCACGGCAAACTGATTCAAGGACGAAAACGCCATACCGCTGTCGATCCGTTGGGGTTGGTGATGATGGTGCTCGTGAGCGCCGCGAGTGTCCCCGAACGGGAAGGGGGGAAGCGCCTGTTGGAACGACTGCATCCGTGAGGCGAGAAGATCCGTCGTCTCTATCTCATTTGGGTTGATGGCGGTTATAGCGGTCAACCCTTTCTGCAATGGGTCATGGACAAGTTCCGCTGGGTGGTACAGGTGGTCTTGCGCCCTGAGCAGACCCAGGGGTTTGTCCTCTTGAAAAAGCGCTGGGTCGTTGAACGCACGTTTGGGTGGCTGAGTTGGTATCGTCGCCTTAACCCAGACGATGAGTATTTACCAGAAACGACCGAAACGATGATCTACATTGCGATGATTCGGTGCGATCCCCTTGATGACTTTTAAGAGGCTCCCTCTACCAAGTATTTGAAGATATCATCTAAAACTCGATTAGCTCCAATAATTCCCCACGAAGCAATCCATATATCGTTTGTAACTGGATAAACCCGATTTTTTTGTACGGCTGGCAAGCGCGACCACAAAGGATGGGTAATGAATTGTTGTAGCTTTGATTCATTGTGCCCTCCTAAAATCAAGAAAATAGCATCACCTTCAATTTTAGGGATTAACTCTAATGAAATATTCTCGCTATTTTTATCTTTATCTTGGTATGAAGGACGAGGTAAGCCTATTTCCTTGATGATTGAGCCACTGAATGAACTATTCATATAAATCCGGACAAAATTCGCCCAAAAATTTACCAAGGATATTTTGGTTTTATCAAGATCACTCCCTAGCTCTTGACGCAAATCTTTTATTCTTTTATCGTATTCATTCAGGAGATTCTCCGCTTTTTCGGGTTGACCCACTGCTTCAGAAAACTTTGTCAGCCAACCCTTCCAATTGATATCTTCTTCAGCGAAAACGGTCGGTGCAATCTGTGATAATCGTTGATATAAATCAGCATCCCAATTCAATCCCAAAATTAAATCGGGTTTTAAATACAAGATTCTTTCTAGATTGGGTTGACTATTAATACCAATTTTCTCAATTCCGTCTGTTAAATTGTCTAGATATTTGAGAAAATTATTGTCGCCCAAGGTTGTGGCTGCTATCGGTTTAATTCCCAAAGCCAAAGCATTATCTAAACCACCTAGTACAATGACTCGCTGAGGATGCAACGGTACTTTGGTTTCACCCATGGCATGTTTAACTACCCGCACTGGAGTTGTATCAGCAGGGCTGGGCGGGCTAAAATTTTGTGTATTATTCAGTCCACAGCCTATGATTATTAAACTGGTAACTATCCCTAATAGTGCCAATCCAATCTTATTTATATGAAAAACTCTTATTCGCATAATTTTTTTAAATAAACTATTTTACTGGATTGCTTAGGTTATTGTTCAGGTTTACATAGGGTGAGTAAGTTGTCCGCACTACAACATGAATGGTTTATGGTGGCAGGGTTGGAGGATATTTTTAAGCTTTTAAAACACCCTCCTAAGTAGCTAGATTGAATTATTTGTAAGATAGGCTTCGACGACTCTCTGCCAGTAGGGTCCTGGTGGCAGAGGGTCGTCGAAGCTAAAACCTAACCATCCAGTCGATCCACAGTTTAATGATGCCTATCTACTTATAAATTATGTCTGTTGAGTAGTTACCAGACCAGCCTATAGCCAACGCTGAGGGTTCTACCTCTGCCAGCATAATTGGCACTATCAAAGAAGGGTGCAAAGTATTGTGAATAAACTGGGAAATATTGGTTATTCAACAGGTTTTGAATCCCTATCTGTAGTTCACCAGCCCCTAATTGGATACTGCTGATATAGTCCACCGTGACGAAGCTGCTAATTTTGCCATCTTCAACCCCAGCTTGAAAACCGCGATCGCGATCGCCTGAATATAGCAGTTGTAGTCGGTTTCTCCAGCCTTGAAGCGTTTGATTTTCTACATAAGCTGTCAATTTCAAAGGTGCAACAGTGATGCTATTCAAGGCTAAAAACTGACCATCATTGTCTTCATCATTTTCACCTTCTGTCCAAGTCACCGTGCCACCTACTGTCCAACCTTGAACAGGTTGGATATCAACAGCAGCTTCTATGCCGTAAACTTTTTGGGGAGCGCGAATCGTCTCTAGAAACTCAGTATTACGGTTAAAGTTAAAAGCTGAACCTAAGTCAGAATAGTTGTAGAAACCAGCCAGCGATGCTTGGATATTAGCCCATTGTCCCCGAATCCCAATTTCATAGTTATCTACTTTCTGGGGTTCTGTCAGTTGCAGAGAGTTGAAAATATTGACGACACCTCTAGGAGGAAGACGGAAGACACGACCTAAATCGGGAACAGAAAATCCTTGGGCAAAGTTACCAAATACGCTCATTTCTGGCGTAAATTTGTAGACAATACCGCCATTAAAGACTGTAGAGCCAAAACTGCGATCGCCCCCTTGAATATTGCGAGACGGAGATTCTGCCGTGGCGTAGTCATCCAAACTCACACCTATATTTACGTACCGCAAACCACCACTTAACAGCAGATTTTCACTAACTTCCCATTGCAATTGACCAAATAAGCCCAGTTCCCTAAAGTCATACTCTGGAACAAAAACACGCTCCCCAATTTTGCGGAAAACTCGATTTCCGGATGCGTCAAATTCTACAGGATCGAAAATGTTAAATTTTTGAGAACTACGCTCATTCTGATAGTCAACGCCCCACAATAAGCTCACTGTTTTTTGAGGGTTGAAGGGAGTTTCAACTTGTAATCTTCCTCCTAACTGTTCAGATTCTCCGTCTGACTGAGTGATGGCATCGAACCTACCCCCTCGGTTATCACTAGGCAATCCCCCACCAAAACTATAGTTACGATAGTAGGCTTGAGCTTGGAGTTTGCTACTAAAAATGGCATCATGGGTGTAATTTAGACTCACTAAAGTATTATTGATGAATGAGTCATCCTCAGCACCAATGATCGTAGTCCCTTCCGGTATCTTGATCGCGCGAGACTTTTGAATTCCTGGAATGTTATCAACTGCTTCATCAGAAACGAAATCAGTATCTTGTTGTTGATTGAAAGTGTTAAAGGTAACTTGTAGGCGTTGATCTGGGGATAATTCCAACCCTACCTTAGCCAAAGCATTTACTTTTCTGCTGTCTTCATCTCCTGCAAAATTAGCAATGCGATCGCCGACTGCATCATAAAAACCTGAGGTTGTTGTCAGAGAAAAACCCACGGTATAATCAAATTTGCCTTCTGTCCCTGAAATTTGATGGGAAAGGTTGTAACCAAAACTATCGTCGGATCGGGTTAAAGACGTATCCAAACCAATATTTGTCGTAGAAACTAAGCTTTGAGCACTGGGCCTTTTAGTGATAATGTTGACGACCCCACCCGTCGCTTGCCCCCCATAGATCGCATTGGGGCCTCGAACCACCTCAATGCGTTCGATCGCACTGGGATCAATGGTGGTCAGTTGAGCAGGAATGGATTGTAAGTTGCTATTTTGGGGAACACCATCAATCAAAACTGAGATATTGCGACCCCGCAAACTTTGCCCAAAGGTATTAGTCCGATTCGTGGGTGAACCAAAGCCAGGAACAGTTTTCGCTAAGATATCAGCTAAATTGGTACTTAACTGAGCTTGCTGCTCAATCTGCTCACGAGTAATCACGGTAATAGAACGGGGTATGTTCTGCACATCTTCTTCCGTGCGTGTTGCCGTCACTACCAGGTCTATGGAGTCTTGATCTGCATCTGGGTTTTGGGCTGGTCCTTGGTCTGCTGGTTGTGATGTTTCCTGTACTTGAGGTTGTTGGGCAGAGGTAACGATGGGTGTGACGCTAAAAATCAGACCTTCGTCTGGACTGTCCAGTACCTCCACTACAGGGACACCCACCTGACCTGCCACGGTCACTCGAATAGTATTGCCATCAACATTCATAACCGTTACTTCAGTAATCCCCTCCACGGGGTTCTCTGAACGGAAGCTACCCCCATCACCACTGGGTAAGCGTAATTGAGCATTGGGAATATCCGTGACAAAGTTATTTTCGGCACTGCGATCGAGGGCTTGCAGTTGTGCTCCCACCTGCGTCTGTAGGATGACTTCCAAACCTTGTGCAGTGGGATTGACCCGCACTCCTGTCACCTGGATAACAGGCCCACTAGGATTTTGAGCTAACAAGGACATACCGTCCTGAGTAAGAATCCCAGACTGAGGAGGAGAGTTCACTGAATCAGCTTGGGCGGGTTGCATCGTTAGCAGTGAGATCACCCCGGTAGCCAACAGAATATGAGACTTGTACCCGATCGCTCCACACACCATGATCAAAAACTCCCTTCATCAAATATCCTACGCTAGCTAGATGCTATAAATTTGCATCTAGCTTCAGACAATCTTATGAGGTAGGTTATGCTCTGGTCTGCTACAGAACGGAATTTCTTAGTCACAAAACGGAATTTTTAAAGACATTCGGGCTAACCCCAAACTCCCGCTTAAAGGCGGTTGCAAAATGACCTGGGTGTGTATACCCCACCAAACACGTCACTTCTGCGACACTCATCTCCCGATCTCGTAGCAGTTGGTATGCCTTGATTAAACGCTGCTGGCGGATATAACCAAAGACAGTGGTACCCAACACCTGGCGAAAGCCCCGCTTAAGGGTGCAGTCATTTAGCCCTACAGCACGGGCTAAGTCCAGCAGCGAGAGCGGGTTCTCTAATCGTTGAGTCACCAGTTCCCTGGCGTGATGAATCCGATCAATATCTGAGGGTTTAAGGCGATGACGGTCGCTGGGTAGGTTAGTCTGCAAAAACCGAGTTGTCTGTAGGGCAATCAGCTCTAAGG
>JAYKHH010000357.1:0-4204 GCA_035285265.1 Leptolyngbyaceae cyanobacterium
TGAGCCGTCCCAGAATGCGATAGCAATTTTCCTCAACAATGGCGAGATCTCCCGTTTTAAACCAGCCATCTTGAAAGGCGGTGGCGGTTGCTTCCGGTTTTTGCCAATATTCCAGAAATACACCTGGCCCTTTCACTTGAATTTCTCCAGGCGTTCCATCCGATACAAGAACCCCATCTTCATCTACCAATCTCACCTCTACTTGTGGTAACGGCGCACCCACATAGCCTGCCCGTCGTTGGCCGTGGAGTGGGTTTGAGAGGGCCATGCCAATTTCTGTCATGCCATACCGCTCTAGCAGGAAATGACCAGTAATCCTTTTCCATTGTTCTAAAACTTGAACAGGTAAGGCGGCTGATCCGGAAACCATTAACCGCATCCCAGCACAGGCTTGGGAGATCTGTTGTTGGCGATCGCTAGCAGCCTTTTCCCAAGCTGCAATTAATTTTGTATAGATGGTGGGAACTGCCATAAATAGCGTTAAGTTTCCTTCACAAATCTGGTGCCACACAGCCTCGGCATCAAATTTACTGAGCATATGACACTCAGCTCCAGCCCACAACGCACAAGTCAACACATTCACAATGCCGTGAATATGATGTAACGGCAAAACGTGTAGGATGCGATCGCTGGCCGTCCATTCCCAAGCTGTGATCAGACTGGTGACTTGGGCTTGAATCGTGTAGTGGGTAGTCACAACTCCCTTGGGTTTTCCAGTGGTGCCGCTGGTGTAGAGAATTAAGGCACGGCGGGTCAGATCCACTTCTGGAAGAGAACCAATCTCCAAGGGGAGGGGATCTGAGGTGAGGATAAAGCGGATGTGATGGGTTTCAGTGATCGGGCGCAACAGGGTTTCAAAACTGGGATGGGTCACGACAATGGATGCATCTGCATTGGTAATCACATACTCCAGTTCGGGGCGAGGATGGGAAACACAGAGGGGTACCGCAATGCCACCCGCCCGCCAAATTCCCCATTGGGTCGTAACATACTCAAAACCGGATGGAATCAGAAAAGCAACTCGCTGTTCCTGCAAATCTTCGGCACCATCGAGAAGCTGAGCGGCAATCTGACCAGAAACACGTAGGAGATCTAGGTAAGTAAATTGCTTGTTGGGGGTGGAGATCGCAATTCGCTCACCCTGTTCGTAAGCACGAGTCACCAGGGGAAGATTCACATCAATTGACCAGCGTAGGATTGACTGAGACTGAAAAGTTAAGTCTACCTTAGAATAGAGACGACCTTGGTAGGAATGGGGATGCTAGAAACGCAATTCGAGCACAATGAAAGCAGCGATCGCTCCGTCAGCTCCGTCACTGCCTACGAGCAAGATTTTTATGCTTGGACCCAAGAGCAGGCAAATTTATTGCGTCTGGGGCAATGGCGCTTTCTCGATATTGAGAATTTGGTGGAGGAAATCGAGTCCTTGGGGCGGCAACAAAAGCAAGGATTACGCAATCGTCTCGGTATTTTAATCGGGCATTTATTGAAATGGGACTATCAACCCGAATTGCGCTGTAAAAGTTGGATGGCAACGATTCGCGAACAACGAGACGAGATTTTAGAAATCTTGCAAGAAAATCCTAGCTTAAAGCCCTATCTGCCTGAAGCCATTCAAAAAGGCTTTCGACACGGGATTAACTTAGTTTTACGTGAAACACCCCTCGAACTTAGTGACTTACCGACCGACTGTCCCTACGCGATCGCCCAAGTCCTTGATCCCCAGTTCCCACCCGAATGAATAGTGAACACTCAATGAGCAAATATGGGGCAATTCCAGTAGTCCTCGAAGGTAGCATGGAGCAATAGGGTCGTATCGCCTTAGTATTGCCTTGCGCCCCTACATGTTTATCGCACTCCCTTGAACCTGCTCTATGTTGAGAACTGACTTGCAGAGTGCTGCCATTCCCACCCCTGTAAAACGCATTGCCCTGATTATTGCAGGACTTCTAGGGGGGTGGCTGCTCTTGGATCTCGTAGCCACCCTGGGAACAGATGTGCTTTGGTTTCAGAACCTGGGCTATCTTCCAGTTTTCCTATTCAGGATTAAAGTTCAAGTTGGGCTGTGGGCGATCGCTTTCGCCAGTACTACCTTTTTTATATTAGGAAATCTAAATTTAGCAAAGCGGCTCCAAAATCCTGAAATTGTTCCTGCATCAGGATTTCCCAGAGGGTTGTCTGCCAGAAAACGTGAGGAGCCAACTCTCTTCCTATCCCTCAATTGGCAATGGTTCCTGCCCATCAGCTTAGTGCTTAGTTTTGGCATGGGCCTAGTAGTGTTGCATTATGCCCAGACCGCTTTCCAATATTGGCAATCTGGGCAAGGAACTTGGCGTATTTTTTTTAACTCCCCTAACCCGTCTCTCCGCCTCCCCTCCTTAACTGGGGCAATCTGGAAAACTGTCCTAGCTCTACCTAATGATCCTTGGCTGGTCGGGGGACTTTTGGGATTTGCCATTTTGGGAATGACCTTACCCAGAGTTTGGCTCCCTGTCAGTGCTTTACTGATGAGCGTCAGCTTCAGTCTAATTGGTTCTGGGTACTGGTTAAGACTATTACAGTTTTTTCATCCCATTGCCTTTAATAGTCCTGATCCGATTCTTAAACAGGATATTAGCTTCTACATTTTCTCTTTACCGATCTGGCAACTCCTGGAATTTTGGTTGATTGGCGTATCGGTTTATAGTCTCAGTGCGGTTTTGCTTAGTTATCTAGTCTCAGGTAATAGTCTCAGTCAGGGGAGGTTTCTGGGCTTTTCGCGATCCCAGTTCTGCCATGTGTCTGGATTGAGCGGCGTGGTGATGCTGGCAGTTGCCCTTAATTATTGGCTCAAACGTTACGACCTGCTGTATGCCAACCATCGTGTAGTGTATGGAGCTAACTATATTGATACGACGGTGCGCCTCCCGGTTTATACAAGTTTAAGTTTGCTAGCGCTGGCGATCGCCCTAGTCTTACTTTGGCAAACCCTAAACAGGCGGCAGAAGCAACGAATCAGATCTCGGTTTTCCTTATCGCCTACGGGGCTGATTTTTGTGTTGGGCTTGTATTGGGCGATCGCGGCCCTAGCAGGATGGGGGCTACCCATGCTTATGCAACGGTTAATAGTTCAGCCCAATGAACTGACCTTAGAAACCCCCTATATCCGCAATAATATTGCCCTGACGCGATCTGCTTTTGATTTAGAGACGATTAACGTTGAACCCTTTGATCCGAGTGGCGATCTGACCTATGCGGACCTGCTCAAAAATGACCTGACCATTCGCAACATTCGTCTGTGGGATACTCGTCCCCTGCTACAAACCAATCGTCAACTTCAGCAAATTCGACCCTACTATAAGTTCCCTGGCGCGGATATTGACCGCTATACCTTGAAGTCAGATCAGGAAAAGAGCTCCCCATCCGAAATTCATATTTCGACTTCGCTCAATAACCCTCTAAAACCTAAAATTCCAGATGAGAAGCGACAAGTCTTAATTGCAGCTCGTGAGTTGGACTATGAAGCTGTGCCTCAACAAGCTCAAACCTGGGTGAATCAGCACTTGATTTATACCCATGGTTACGGGTTTACATTGAGTCCTGTTAACACGGTTGGCCCTGGCGGATTACCAGACTATTTCGTCAAAGATATTGGTTCTACTAATGGTACGACTTCTCTCACTGTTGCCGATGAACGGATTCGAGCCAGTATTCCTATTGGCAAGCCCCGTATTTACTACGGAGAGCTAACTAATAACTACATCATGACCGGAACAAAAGTTAGGGAACTAGATTACCCTAGCGGTGATGATAACGTTTACAACTCCTATGACGGTCAAGGGGGGGTCGCGATTGGGCCACTCTGGCGACGCTGGTTACTCGCCCAAGCGCTGAAAGACTGGCAGATGGTAGTGACTCGCAACTTTACGCCTCAGACAAGGCTGCTATTCCGACGCAATATTCAGCAACGAATTCAAGCGATCGCACCCTGTCTGCAATACGATCACGACCCCTATCTGGTTGTTGCCAATCCAGAAAATAGCACTTCAGTTGATCAAAACTATCTGTACTGGATTGTCGATGCCTATACGGTTAGCCAGTATTATCCTTATTCTGACCCTGGCAGCGAGCAATTCAACTACATCCGTAACTCAGTCAAAGTTGTCATTGATGCCTACAATGGCTCCGTTGATTTCTATGTTGCTGATCCTTCAGACCCCTTGAT
>JAYKHH010000358.1:0-9927 GCA_035285265.1 Leptolyngbyaceae cyanobacterium
CTTCAGCTTCCATCTTCTTCTCACCTTGTACGAGTTCAATGTACTTAGGCTTGCTAGTTTTCAGGTAGTCGCGCAATCCTTTCGTGAACTGAGAGACTTTTTCTACAGGAATATCATCCAAGTAGCCATTAATCCCTGAATAGATCACTGCAACTTGCTCGCTCAAGGACAGAGGAGAATTTTGGGGTTGCTTGAGGATTTCCCGGAGGCGCTGACCCCGTGCCAGTTGATTTTGGGTGGCCTTATCCAAGTCAGAAGCAAACTGAGCAAACGCCTCTAGTTCGGCAAACTGAGCCAATTCTAGCTTCACCTTTCCAGCAACTTTCTTCATTGCCTTGGTCTGAGCAGCAGAACCTACACGGGATACCGAGATACCTGCGTTTACAGCGGGGCGTAGACCGGAGTTAAACAAGTCAGAAGACAAGAAGATCTGACCATCCGTAATCGAAATAACGTTGGTAGGAATGTAAGCTGATACGTCACCCGCTTGGGTTTCCACAATGGGTAGCGCGGTCATACTGCCTTCACCCAACTCAGGGCTCAGCTTAGCAGCCCGCTCTAGCAAGCGAGAGTGCAGATAGAAGACATCGCCGGGATAGGCTTCCCGACCGGGGGGACGACGGAGCAGCAAGGACATTTGACGGTAAGCCTGAGCTTGCTTAGACAAATCATCGTAGATAACTAAAGTGTGCTTGCCCTTGTACATAAAGTACTCAGCTAGGGTTGCACCAGTGTAGGGAGCTAGATATTGCAAAGTCGCGGGATCGTTGGCAGTCGCAGCAACTACAATCGTGTAGTCCATTGCGCCTTTTTCCCGAAGGGTATTCACCACGTTAGCAACGGTAGAGGCTTTCTGCCCGATCGCTACATACACACAGATAACGTTTTCACCCTTCTGGTTAATAATGGTGTCAATCGCAACGGCAGTTTTACCCGTCTGACGGTCACCAATAATCAATTCCCGTTGTCCCCGTCCCACCGGAATCATGGAATCAATTGCAGTGATTCCGGTTTGCATCGGTTCGTAAACAGACTTACGCTCAATAATTCCTGGAGCAGGAGACTCAATCAGGCGAGTGTCGGTAGTGTGGATCTCTCCTTTGCCGTCCATGGGTCTAGCTAGGGCATCGACTACTCTGCCAATCATGGCGTCCCCGACGGGGATTTGGGCAATCTTTGCCGTGGCAGTTACGGAGCTCCCTTCCTTGATGGAGCGGCCATCTCCCATCAATACTGCACCGACATTATCTTCTTCCAGGTTCAGGGCAATACCAACCGTACCATCTTCAAACTCTAGCAGTTCACCTGCCATTGCCTTTTCCAAACCGTAGATGCGGGCGATACCATCACCCACTTGCAGAACGGTACCCACGTTAGAAACTTTAACGTCTTGATCGTACTGCTCAATTTGCTGCCGAATAATGTTGCTAATTTCGTCAGGTCTGATACTTACCATGGGAGTTGCTCTGTACTTAAAGTGTCAATGTTGAACTGAACTGTCTTAGAATCCAAAGGTTTTTAAGGGTGCTTCAGCTTAGGCACTGGCTAAGCGAAGGGAAATCCGGCGCAGTTGCCCCCGCAGACTGGCATCAATCACCTGTGACCCGACTTTGATGATTACGCCACCAATTAAGTCTGGATCAAGTTTCGTGACAATCTCCACTTGACGAGCTGCCGTCATAGCGATTACTTTTTCGCGAATGGTCTGTTGCTGAGCTTCGGTCAGTTCTACCGTAGAAGAAACTTCGGCTAAAACGGTTTGATTGAGCTGACGCAGAAGCGCTTGATACTGCTTGCAGATGCCTTCAAGAAAAGCAATGCGACGACGATCGATCAGGATCATCAGGAAGTTGCGAGTAAAAGGATGCAATTGCTCACCAGCAACCTGTTGAATAACGGCTTTCTTTGACTCAATATTAGCAATGGGGCTAGCCAGAAACTCAGCCAAATCCTGGGAACCTTCTAAAAGATTGAGGAGAAAACTGACATCAGCACTAATCCCGTCTACCAAATTATTGGACTGAGCGGCTGACATCAAGGCTTGAGCATAGGGCTCAATAACTTCACCTGTAAGAATGCTGCCTTTCATCAACGACCTCCTAATCCAGCAATACTGCGATCCACCAACTGTTGTTGCAAAGAGTCATTGAGTAGGGATGGCAGGTCTGCTTCTACTTTCTGAATCGCCAGAGCAGCAACTCGTTGACGCAGTTCTGCAATAATCCGCTCTTGCTCGGTATTAGTTTCCTGGGCTGCAGTTTCTTTTAAACGTTGAATATCTAGAACTGCTTGCGCCAAGATTGCCTCTCCGGCTGCCTTCGCATTGACCTCTGCGGCGGCTCGAATCCGGTCTGCCTCTGCCTGTGCCTGCGCCAGCTTCTGTTGTTGCAATGCCAAAGCAGAAGCGGCTTCTTTGCGGCGCTTTTCCGCATCTGCGATCGCAGTTTCAATATCTGAACGACGCTCTGTTAAAATCTTCCCTAAGAATTTACGCCCAAAGTAGAACACAACACCAATCACGATTAAGAGGTTAATCAGATTGGTTTCTAAAATGTTAAGGTTCAACCCGAAGCCACCCTCATGGACAGCTTCTGCCAACTTTAACCCAGCTATACTACTATCAACAGCTAACGATAAAAAGTTCCCCATCATACCCATACCTAATTGCACTAACCGACCTAGTGAATCGACCTAGTGAGATGAATGAACTGACAAGCTAAATTAACTGGCCAGTGAAGTGCCTAACAGCTTAGTTAGAATTTGCCGACTGAGGGCATCTACCTGCTGCTCTAGCGAGCGTAATGCTTCCTGCTTTTGTTGGTCTAGCTCTTTTTGAGCCAACTCACGTTGTACTTGAGCTTCCTGTTGGGCTTCCGCAATCTTCTGAGCAGAAACCTGCTGAGCAGCAGCCTGGGCGGAGGTAATAATTGCCTGAGCTTTCTTACGTGCCTCTGCCAACTCTTGTTCGTATTGTTTGGCTAGGCTCTCAGCTTTCACTAAGCGCTCCTTGGCTTCAGATTGGTTAACCCGAATATAGTTACTCCGGTCATCCAATGCTTTAGTCAGAGGCTTATAGAAAGTTGCATTCAAGACAAATGCCAAGATTAAAAACTGTAGTGCCATCAAGGGTAGGGTGGCATCTAGGTCGAACAGACCCCCTGCTTCTGCAGTTTCAGCAGCCAATAGAATTGTCCAGTGCATCATAAATGAAGAAATCCCTTCCTCTACAGTGAGTTAGGTGATAAAAAGAGTCGGATCTAAACAAAACAGGAGAGGCGTGACAGCAATCATCACGCCCCTCTAGAAAACTTAAGCGAAGGGGTTGGCGAATAGGAGAACGAGAGCAACGACCAAGCCGTAAATGGTTAGCGCTTCCATAAACGCCAAGCTCAATAACAAGGTGCCGCGAATCTTGCCTTCTGCTTCTGGCTGACGAGCAATTCCTTCTACAGCTTGACCCGCAGCGTTACCTTGACCAATACCAGGGCCGATTGCTGCTAGACCAACAGCCAGGGCAGCAGCTAAAACAGAAGCAGCAGATACTAATGGATCCATGATGATTTTCCTTACCTTAAATAAAAAACTAAGAGATTTACTGACCTACACTCAACTGAGGCTTTAATGCGCCTCATGCTCTTCGCCACCATGTTCATGCTCTTCCATCGCCTCCCCAATATAGGCTGCTGCCAGGGTGGCAAAGATCAAAGCCTGAATTGCACTGGTAAACAGCCCCAAAACCATTGCTGGCAAGGGAACAAAGAGAGGGACTAGAAGAGCCAGCACCGCTACTACCAATTCATCCGCCAAGATATTGCCAAACAGACGGAAACTTAGGGAGAGGGGCTTGGTGAAATCTTCCAAAATCTTGAAGGGCAGCATAATCGGCGTGGGATGAATATAGTTGGCAAAATATCCCAAGCCTTTCCGACTAAAACCTGCATAAAAATATGCGAGGGAAGTCAGCAATGCTAGTGCCACAGTCGTATTAATGTCGCTAGTCGGAGCTGCTAATTCTCCGGAGGGCAATTTGATTAATCGCCAAGGAATGAGAGCACCTGACCAGTTTGACATAAAGATGAACAGAAACAGAGTGCCAACAAAAGGCACCCAGGCACGGAATTCCTTCTCGCCAATCTGATTTTTTGCCAAGTCTCGGATGAATTCCAGAGCATATTCCATAAAGTTCTGTAGCCCTTTAGGAACTCTCTGGATATTACGAGTTGCAGCCACAGAAGCAATCACTAAAACTGCAATAACGAACCAGGAAGTGAGAAAAACCTGCCCGTGCAATTCCAAGTTGCCTAAGTGCCAGTAGAAGTGCTTGCCAACCTCTAATTCGGCAAGGGGCAAAGAGTTTAGGGTGTTGAAAAAATGTAATATTGCCATCGAGCAATTTTCCAAGAAGACTACCGAACTGATTAAGAACTAGGCTGGAGTGTCGTCCGCAGTACGTAAACAATCAGCGCAGCTTTATAAGTCAAAAATCCCAAAAATATGGGCATGATATGTAGCTGATTCCATTGAGTTGCCACTATAATCAACCCAATCAGAAGAGCGAGTCGAGTATTACCAATACGCGCTTTGCTTCTGCCAAGCTGTTCAACGTTTTTAGCCAACATTCTTAAGTAAACCACACCTGTGCACGCCCCAATTAAATAATTCAGAGCGATGTTGAGGGAGTAAACAAGCCAGACAGAAATAAAGATAATTCCTGTCAATGCCAGTGTTGTAACTAGCAAATCCTGCTGGAGTTGATAAAACTCTTGCATAGAAGCATTGGGTTCACTAGAAAGTGAGCCCGTCTGCTCTACACTCTCCGATTCAGGAGCGGCTTCTAAGGAGTTGTCTGACGAATTCACGGAGTCTTAATCAGCAAGTTGACTACAAACAGCCAGGAGTTATCATACCATGCAGGGGTAACAATACTTAATTAATCCTAAAGATGGTCTCATCCTTTCAGGCTACTCCTGCATGGGTGAATAGCCTCAACAAAGAGTATGCTGCGAGACGTTAACCGAGTTGGGGCAAGCGTTGGTGCCAGGGGGTTGATTGCTCATAGGCATAGGCCACTTGAAAGAGGGTTTCCTCCTGCAGAACGTTGCCAATCATTTGTAAGCCAATTGGCAACCCTTGATCATCAAAGCCACAGGGAATACTCAAACCGGGCAACCCCGCAAGATTGACGGGAATGGTCATCAAGTCAGAAAGATACATACTGAGCGGGTCAGCAGTCTTTTCTCCTGCTTTAAATGCGGTGCTAGGAGCCGTTGGGCAGACAAGGATATCTACTTGCTCAAAGGCCCGCTCAAAGTCTTGTTTAATTAAGGTTCGGACTTTTTGAGCCTTGAGGTAGTAAGCATCATAGTATCCAGCCGAGAGAGCGTAGGTGCCAATCATAATCCGGCGCTTCACTTCTGCGCCAAAGCCGCCCGCACGGGTTTGGGTATACATCGAGAGCAAATTATCGGCATCTTCAGCGCGGAACCCGTACTTAACCCCATCATAGCGGGCCAAATTGGCGGAGGCTTCTGAGGGGGCAATGATGTAATAAGTCGGTAGACCATAGCGAAAACTTGGACAAGAGATGACCTGGATTTCTGCTCCTAGGTCTTGCAATTGTTGAATCGCTTTAGTGACTGCCTGTTCAACCACAGGTTCTAGTCCTTCGCCAAAGGTTTCTTTGATCACGCCAATGACGCGCCGTCGTTTGGGTTTTAAGTCCGGTTTGAGAGACTGAGCGTAGTCGGGAATTTTGACATTGAGGCTGGTGGAATCCTTGGAGTCATAGCCTGCGATCGCCCCCAATAAAATAGCGGCATCCTCAACGGTACGTCCAAAGGGGCCAATCTGATCTAAAGAGGAGGCATAGGCGACCAGACCAAACCGTGACACCAGGCCGTAGGTAGGTTTCAGACCAACGACGCCACAGAAAGATGCAGGTTGACGAATCGATCCGCCCGTATCAGAACCGAGGGCCACCACACATTCTCCAGCCGATACAGCGGCAGCCGATCCACCGGAGGAGCCTCCCGGTACCCGTTCTAGATCCCAGGGATTGGCGGTCACTTGGTAGGCAGAATTCTCGGTGGAGCTGCCCATCGCAAACTCATCCAGGTTAGTTTTACCCACCATGACGGCTCCGGCGGCTGCCAATTTTTGCGTCACGGTCGATTCGTAGGGCGGCACAAAGTTTTCTAAAATTCGAGAGCCGCAGGTGGTCCGAATCCCCTCGGTACACAGATTGTCTTTAATCCCAATGGGTATGCCTGCGAGTAACCCAATTTCCTCCCCCGCAGCGATCTTGGCATCTACCTGTCGCGCCTGCTCTAGGGCTTTGTCGGCGGTGATGCTCAAAAAACTACGCAGTTTCGGCTCTAACGCCTGGATACGTTCTAAGGATTCTTGAGCAATTTCTACAGCAGATCGCTCTTTGTTGACCAATTGTTGGTGCAACGTGCGGATAAATGCCATGCGCTAACCTCGTTTGACTTCAAGTCCAAATCTCACTGTAGATCATTATGATTCAGACATGGCAAGGGAAGCGGTAGCCCACCCAACCGGGTGGATGAGGATAGGGAGCAATTCTAATCAATTTGAGATCGCTCCCCCCAGGTAACTGGATCACCTCCCTAGCTTTTTGGTTCTAATTGGTAATTGATCCGGGCCGCGTGGGGGCGATCTCGGGCACACCCCAAACCATAGGTGAGGCTATAACTTTGGGCAAGGAGCCAGAGCCACAGGGCAGGGAATCGGGGTTCTAACCAGGATTGCATCCGCCGGATTAAGGGGGGAAACCAACCACTGAGAGAGCCACTCACGAGGGCATGGAGGGTAAAGCTCACATAGCTTCCTAGCCAAGTGATAATGTCTTTGAAGCCTGCCAGTTGCCAAATCCAAATCAGCAGGGCTGGGTTTTTCCAGGCAGCTTTTAAGGCCATGCGATTAAAAGTGAGCCAGTCAACCCGGTCTTTAATAAAGGCATCGGCGATCGCAGGGGGTTCCTCTGCCAAGATCCCAAAGAAAGTATTCAGCATGGCGTTAATCCGTTCGGGTGCCACAAACTGCCCCGTAGGCACCATCATGCCTTTAGAAAAGAGCCAAGTAACGGAAACATTGCTTTGATAGGCCCGGATTTGGGTAAGGTGCTGAGCTTGTAATAGGTCATGCTTGAGGGCAGTATCGAGCAAGTCGGTCAAGCGACCCAAATTACGGACGAGAGAACCAAACCCCGTAAACACGAGTGGGGATTGTAAAGAGGCCGCATCTCCGATCGCAATCAGGCGGTCAAAGGCGACTTGGCGATCGCGGGAATTGGTGCTGAAATGCCCTGGAATATAGCCAAAGGTCGGCTTTCTCCAGACCAGCTTTTCCATGTCACAGCGGCGGTACTCTGGCAGGATGGTAAAAAAGTCCTCGTACATCTCTAGCAAGGAACCAGGGTTATCGGGGTGTACCTGATGATAGTGAAACAGATAAATGGTGATTTCTTCGCCCCTGCCTGGAAATAGTTCCCAGATGAGTTGTCGGCCCCGCGAAATATCGCCATGACTGTTTAATACATCCCCATAATCGGCATCCCACACTTCCGGATCAAAGCCACTGGCGATCGCTGCCCCCACGGTCGGACACACACTGTCAAACGCCCTTCCCCCGTTTAGTTGCCATGCGATCGGGGATGCTGTACCCATGGCATCCACTAATAGGCGGCCTCTCGCCTGCTTTTCGGTTTGTGAGGGCAAGTGTTTGGTCTGGACAACCACCTGTTCTGGACTGACCTCAACCTTGAGAAATTCCGTTTCGTCCCAGATTTCACCACCCGCCGCTCGAAGCTTTTCACCACAGACTTGCAAGAGCTTTTCAGCGTCTAATCCTACATTCAGCACCGTTGGCGTGTGTAGGACTGCCGCTTTTGCCTGGGGTGGATTGTTGGCATCAAAAAACTTATGAAATCCGTCTATATACTCTCGCGCAATGATGCTGTCAAACTCGGCAGGGGTAAATAAGCCCAGGTCAATCACGCTCTGGAACTCATCTCGCGAGATATTCCACTCCCGATTCATGCGCCCAAAGGGTAACCGCTCAATTAACAACACTCGATACCCCAATCGAGCCATGACCGCCGCGTGGATCACGCCAAGGGCACCGCCGACATAGATCAGGTCGTAGTCCAATTTTGGATTTTGGATTTTGGATTTTGGATTCTTTTTCTCTTGCTCTTTTTGAGACTCCTTGACCCTGAATACTACCTGTTGCGGTTGCTTCGGACTTCTCACTCCTTCCCGCCAGCGTTGTTCCCACCAGTAGACACGGGTGAGGTCATACTCGCCATTCGGCATTTTCTGAAAGAATTTGACGGTTTCAGGATAGTGCTCAGCTAGGGCCGTAAAAATAGACTGGTTCGATAAATCAATGGCAGGTGGCTTCGGGTAATTGAGCGGAAATCGCTTTCTCAGATTGGCAGTTAAGCTTTTTAGCAATTGGGATTCGTTGGAGACTGGCTTGTCTGCCCAGCGAAATACCTTAAGATAGGTAGTCCGTTGCACTGACCAGGTAAAGATAGACAGCTCAGCTTCCATACCCAGATCAGAACTATGAGAATCTGTAATCGCAGCATTCTGATCCGTAGGAGTAGCATCAACCCAGCGATTTGCTGCTGGGAATTGTAGACAGATGCCATCGGGGGTTACCCGTTTGATTCCTATTTTCGGCTCAAATTCCGCTTGCAGCCAGGTTTGTACCGCTGCTGTATCCGGAGTCGGAACCTCTATGTAAAGAATTTCTTTCATTGTGGCAATAGTAACTCCAAAAAATATTTATACAGACAGGGTTGACAGGGGTACAAATTACGTTAAACTTCCAAATACCGAATTACTTAAAAAACTTTACACGATTCTCATAATTATCAGGTTTATAACAAACAGGGTGAATTAGCTTATGAATTATCCCATTCCAGCGAGTCTTAAAGAAATTGATGACCTGCGGTACCAAGCCGTAGATGAGGAAATCGTAGCAACCGCGATCGCGGGGGTTGTCGGATTAGCGCGTTCCTACGGGCAATCCTTGGATGACCTGCAAGCAGAGGTACTCCATGACGATAGTCTACTCGACCTCAGACAACGGCGTTGGCTGAGTGACATTGTTGCCCAAGCTTGGAAAACGTTGCCCTAGGTGATTAGGTACCAGGTGTCAGGTGTTGGGTGTCAGGGGGGATTTTAGATTTGGTAGGGGTCATCCCCCCGTGGTTGCCCTCCGGGTCATAGCCATCAAATCCCAGCAGGGTTAAGGGATGAGGGGGCATAAAACCTAAAACCGTTAACGAGATGACACACAAGTTGCGGTGTTTAAAACGGGGGGTTGAGGGGTGACAGTAGAGGGCTGGGCGATGAGGGTCACCATGCCCTGAGGGTCTATAACCCATCCTTGAGCGATCAGGATAGGCTCAGGGGTGGGATTGGTAGCAACAGGAGATGGAAGCACAGCTAGGGGCTGAGGTTCTTGTTCAGGACTGAGGGTGACCCAGTTGGCTGTCATTGCCTGATTGTTGTTGAGGGTTTCGCTGGGGTTTTGGGGCAGTCCACCCCGTCCTGTCACGGTGAAGCGATCGCCCACGGTTGTTGACCGAGCACCACAGCTTTGAGCAATCTGCCGAGATGCGTCAATCACTTGATTCGGCAAGGCTACTAAACTCTGGCTAGGGTCAATTGCTGGCGTATTGATGCTGACCACTCCATCGACCCCAAATTCTGAACTGGCCGTGATATCACTTTGAGGGGTGAGGCGATCGCGGTACGCTAACCCAAAGATATTTTGAGTACTGATGCGAATATTGCCCCCTCGCCCCTGAAAGGCATTGGCAATCATGTCATTGTTTTCTGAGGGAGGTGCCACAATAAAACCCGCTTGAATCTCTAGGTTACCCCCATTGCC
>JAYKHH010000359.1:0-6019 GCA_035285265.1 Leptolyngbyaceae cyanobacterium
GTTTTATGGATACTAAGATCTACCGTATCTCCTCGAAGCAGTTGCTTGGGTTATTGGAGCTAAGAGCATACAGTGGCAGTAGTTAGGATATAAATGGCAACTGGATAATGGAATTTGAAGATTTTCAGGTTTACGATCGCGATCTTCCCGAAGAGGCCCTATCTCGATATTTGGAAGCAGAGGCGATCGCCGTCGATACCGAAACAATGGGACTCCTCCCACAGCGCGATCGCCTCTGCTTAGTGCAGCTCTGTAGCTCCCACAATCAATTAGCCGTGGTGCGGATTGCCCTAGGACAAACAGAGGCTCCCCATTTAAAGCAACTTTTAGAAGCACCCACCGCAGTCAAAATTTTTCACTTTGCTCGTTTTGATCTGGCGACGTTGCGCTATCACTTGGGCATTCACGTTAGCCCAACGTTTTGCACCAAAATTGCCAGTAAACTCGCTCGCACCTATTCACCGCGCCATGGTCTTAAGGAAGTTGTTCAAGAACTAGAACGGATAGAACTCGACAAAAGTGCCCAAAGTTCTGACTGGGGTAATGCAGCCAACCTATCAACGGAACAATTGCGTTACGCAGCCAACGACGTGCGTTATCTGATTAATGTTCGCGAGAAACTGATTGCCATGTTGCAACGGGAGGGACGCTGGGAGTTGGCGCAGGAATGCTTCCAGTGTCTACCCACCCTGATCACCCTTGATCTGCTGCAATACAAGGATATTTTTGAGCACTAGTTCAGAGCAATAGGAATTTTGGAGAATTCTCCAAAATTATTGACTATCGTAGGAGCCGGTGCTGATGATACAAAAGCAATAGGGGGCATGGCACTGCCATGTCCCTACAAAAGCTGGATTGAAGAGCGACTGTGCTACTAAGCAGCTACTGTGAACAGAATTGACTCGACTGGGTAGTCAACGGCTTTCCAAGCTGCAACGCCTCCCCTGAGCTCAGATACATTGATATATCCAGCCGCCCGTAATTTGGCTGCAGCTTCCAAGGTTTCTTCGTCAGTTTCACCGTAGATGTAGAGATCACGGTTTAGTTCCAGACTATCTAAGGCCCGTTCCACTAACTGAGGCATGGGCATAGAAATGGCACCCATAATGTGCCGGATATTAAATTGCGTGCGATCGCGCACATCAATAATGGTTAAGGCGGGTTCTCCCCAATCTAGCCGAGCTTTGAGATCATAGACCAAAGACTTATGGGGTAATGGTAGGGGACAAGAAAATAGATTAAATAAGTTTTTCATAGATTTTATGTATTGATTTATTAGAGTTATGAGACTAGGTTACACGTAATTTAACAATTATTTTTACAATTCGCAAAACTTCGTACAGAAACCTTGACATATGGCAATGCAAGCTCAGGCACAAAATTAAGCTTAAAAAATCATCCTAGAAAAGCACGCAGGTAGGTGCATCTTGACTTGAGATGTCAGGTATCAGGCAACTCTGACACCTGACACCCCCCTTCGACACACTCAGGACAGGCTTCGACTACACTCAGGGCAAGCTTGATATCTGACACCTGACACCTGACACCTGACACCTAGTTAACAACCAACTCAGGAAACACTGCCTGCACTGCTGGGTGAACTAAACGGTGCCCGTGAACATTTAAGCCTTTGCCTAGAGCCGGGTCTAACTCCAAGGCTCCCAAACCGTCATTGGCTAGCTTGAGCACATAGGGAAGGGTGCTGTTGTTCAGGGCTTGAGTCGCAGTCCAGGGAACGGCTCCTGGCATATTGGGGACACCATAATGCACTACCCCTTCCTCTATGTAGATCGGCTCCGTGTGGGAGGTGGGTCGCAGGGTTTCTATGCAACCCCCTTGATCGACTGCTACATCCACAATCACAGACCCCGATCGCATTTGTTGCACTAACCCACGGGGTACTAAAATCGGCGCTCTCTGACCTAGCACCAACACGGCCCCAATTAATAGATCGGCTCCGGTAACGGCTGCTTCAATCGCAGCCGAGTTACTGTAAAGTAGTTCCACTCTAGAGCCAAACAAGGTTTCCAGATAGGCCAGACGTTCTAGGCTGAGATCCAGAATTTGCACCTGAGCCCCCATGCCAACCGCAATGCGGGCAGCTTCCGTGCCGACAACACCGCCGCCTAAAATCACCACTTTACCGGGTGTTACCCCAGGGACTCCGCCCAAGAGCACCCCACGCCCCCCTTGTTGACGCTCTAGAAATCGTGCCCCAAATTGCACAGAGAGCCGCCCCGCAATAATGCTCATGGGGGTTAATAACGGTAAACCCTTGCGGTCGGGTAGTTCTACAGTTTCGTAGGCGATCGCACTCACACCTGAACTCATCAGTTGCTCCGTGAGGGTGCGGTTTGCTGCCAGGTGGAGATAGGTGAACAGCAATTGTCCCTTTTGCAACAATGAATACTCGGCTACCAGGGGTTCTTTAACCTTAACTACCAACTCTTGCTGCCAAGCATCAGCAGCTTGGGCCACAATCTGAGCACCTGCTTGCAGGTAATCTTGATCGCTAAAGCCAGCACCTATCCCTGCGCCCGTCTCAATCCAGACTGAATGCCCTTTTTCATGGAGCACCCGCACGCTACTAGGACTCAGGCCCACTCTGAATTCCTGATCTTTGATTTCCTTAGGAACGCCAATTTCCATCTGCTACCTCTCGATGCCATATTCATAGCTTAAAGCGGTCAGCCTCCATCAAGATGTATCGCCTCATCCATGAACCTGCACTTTTAACCGCAATTCTCTGGAGGCTCAGTATTCATAAATACAGCTACACTTTAAGAAAAGCATTAATGAGCTTGCCGATGTAGCGATCATGGAAGAACAGCATCCTCCCTTATCAATTGAGCAGATTTCTCCAGAGGATTGGGAAAAAACACCAGGGAGTGTCCAAGCCTTGGTAGAGTCTTTGCTGGCAAGGGTAATGCAGGATGAAGCCCTATCCGGGAGAGCTATTACTGAGGGTCAACAGGACGAAGCCGAACCGCAACGAATGCACCAGGCTGGGTTAGAGACTGAGAAGCCCTATCGACAAGTAGTGGAAACACAAACTGACTTCATTTTGCGATCGCAACCCGACACCACCATTACCTTTGCTAACGAGTCCCTCTGCCGTGCCTTAGGCTGCTCTTTGGAAGAAGTAATTGGCAAAAAGTGGATAGATTTTGCGAACCCAGAGGACTTTCAGACAACACTTCAGCAGATCTCTGAGTTAACACCCAGAAATCCAAGTTTTTTGGCAGAAAATCGCGACCGTCGCGCCGATGGGCAAGTCGGTTGGACGCAATGGGTTAACCAAGGGATCTTTAACGCCCAAGGGCAACTGGTTAAGCTCCAGTCCGTCGGTCGGGATATTACGACCCTCAAACAAGTCGAGATTGCCCTGCGAGAGAGCGAAGCCCGCTTTCACAATGTAGCGGCGAACCTGCCGGGGGCTATCTTTCGCTATCTGCTCCGTCCCGACGGTTCCGATGCGGTTTTGTATATGAGTCCGGGCTGTTACAGGCTGTGGGAGGTGGAGTCTCAGGAAGTTGAGAAAAGTGCCAAAGTTTTGTGGGATATGGTTCATCCGGATGATGTGGCTGCGATGTACGAATCGGTCATGCTCTCAGCTAGCACCCTACAACCCTGGTCTTGGACATGGAGGATTACCACACCCTCCGGCAAAAGGAAATGGCTACAAGCGACAGGAAGACCTGAGCGAGATGAGCATGGAAATATAATCTCAGATACATTAATTCTGGATGTGAGTGAACAACATGCCGCCCTTATTGAACACGAACGGGTAGAGAGAGAACTTCAAAGTACCCGTAACTTTTTACAAATTATCATTGACCATTTGCCCGTAGCTGTCTTTGTCAAAGACGGCAGGCCAGAGCATTTTGGAAAAATGCTTCTATGGAATAAAACAAGCGAATTAATGTTTGGTGTCACGGCTGAACAGGCGCTCGGAAAAACGGGGCATGACCATTTCCCGAAGGAACAGGCAGACTTTTTTCTTCAAAAAGATCGAGAAGCCTTTGAGCACGGTGTTCCCGAAGATATCCCTGAAGAACAGATCGATAGCCATAGTCTGGGTAAGCGAATCCTCCATACTGTGAAGGTACCTTTGTATGATTGCGATCGCTCCCCGCTTTACTTACTCTGTTTTTCAGAAGACATCACGAACCGTAAACAGGCCGAAGTTGCCCTTCAAGATCAAACCAATTGGCTGAGTACGCTAATTGCAGCCATTCCTGATGCGGTTTACCTCAAAGATGGTCAGGGAAGATGGATAGTTAGCAATGAACCAGGACTGAAGTTATTCCAATTACAGGGCACACAGTACTCAGGTAAAACGGATGCGGAATTAGCTGCAGACAATGATTTCTATCGCGATGCTCTGTGGGCTTGCACCACTTCTGACGAGGTGGCTTGGCAGCACAAAACAGTGAGTTACGGAGAAGAGCTCATTCCTCAGCCAGATGGTTCCCTCAAAATCATGGATGTTGCGAAAGTACCCCTGTTTAATGAGGATGGTAGCCGTAAAGGCATTGTCATCGTCGGGCGAGATATGACGGAACGCAGGCAAGCGGAGGAAGCCTTGCGAGAGAGCGAAGAACGCTATCGGTTATTAGCAGAGAATATCAATGACCTAGTGTGCCTCCATCAGCCAGATGGTCGCTATCTTTATGTCAGCCCTTCCTGTGAATCGTTGCTGGGTTATTGTGATCACGAGATGATCGGACAAAGCCCCTACACTTTTTTCCATCCTGAGGATCGCGATCGCATTACCCAAGAAACCCATGTGACGGCTCTGGCTGAACAACCAGTCTCTATTACCTATCGGATGCGTCAGAAGTCTGGAAACTACATCTGGCTAGAGACGCTCACGAAACCGCTCATCAATGCGGCAGGTCAAGTGTTTCAGTTACAAACAACGTCTCGCAATGTAACAGAGCGAATCCAGGTGCAAGACCGTTTAAGGCATGATGCCCTCCACGATGCACTAACGGGTTTACCAAATCGCAATCTGTTAATAGAACGCTTGGAACTCGCGATGAACCGAGCCAAGCGGATTGACAGTTATCACTTTGCGGTTTTATTTCTGGATTTGGATCGCTTCAAGGTGATCAACGATAGCCTGGGACATCTCGTGGGCGATCAGTTACTAATCAGCATTGCCCATAAACTGCAATCCATCCTGCGAGCCACCGATCTGGCCGTGCGGCTGGGGGGTGATGAATTTGTAATTCTACTGGATGAAATTAAACATATTCAGGAAGCAGTGCGGGCCACCGAGCGGATTTTTGCAGAACTCCGGGTTCCCCTGCTCATAGAAGGACGCGAAGTCTATGCAAGCACGAGCATTGGGATTGTCATGGACTCAAAAGGCTATGGGGAACCTGCTCACATACTTCGAGATGCTGACATTGCTATGTATCGGGCAAAAACCAAAGGCCGGGGAAAGTATGAAATTTTTGATACTGAAATGCACGTTCAAGCGATCCGGCGACTGCATTTAGAAAATGACCTGCGGCAAGCGATCGCCCGTCAGGAGTTCGTCCTTCACTATCAGCCCATTATTGCCCTAGACACTTTGGATGTGGTTGGGTTTGAAGCCTTAGTACACTGGCAACATCCCACCTTGGGTTGGATGCCTGCGGGGGAATTCATTGCGATCGCTGAGGAAACAGGACTGATTACCCTACTAGATTATTGGGTGCTTCATACAGCCTGTGCCCAGTTGGCGGCGTGGCAGACTGCATTTCCAGAGCGAACTGCAATCAAGGTCAGCGTTAACCTCTCGGTGCAAGATCTGCGACGACCCGATCTGTTAGAAGAAGTCGATCGAGTTCTTGCTCAAACTGGGTTAGACGGTCGCTCCCTGATTTTAGAAATTACCGAAAGTATGTTGATTGAAGATGCAGAGGCCACAATTATCTTGCTAGGACGGTTGAAGGAACGCGGAATCGAAATTAGTATTGATGATTTCGGAACTGGATATTCATCCTTAAACTATCTCCATCGGTTGCCT
>JAYKHH010000360.1:0-6426 GCA_035285265.1 Leptolyngbyaceae cyanobacterium
ATCAAAAAAATTATGGAGCTGCGATCGCCCAAGTCATTCCAGGAGTGACCTTCCGTTCCTTAGGTAGCTTTGGTTTGAAGGTGATTGAAGTAATGTGTGGACGGGCAGGGCTTTATTTGTATTTCAACGGTCGGGTGAAGTTGTGGGATACTACAGGCCCCCTTGCCTTAGCCCACGCCGCAGGGCTAGTCTGTTGTGATTTAGCCGGGGAACCGATTCGGTTTACACCCGATGCGCTTGACCTAGATACCTTGGCTCACAAACAGTCCATAGTGATTGGCTGGCCTAGTTATGTAGAGGCCCTGCGTCCAAAAGTAGCTGAGGTTCTAGCGTCTGTGATGGGTTAGGTGTTACAGGCACTTGATGCTCATGGCAGGGTTCCAGATTAGCTTTTGCGAGCTTGTTCCACCCATTGAATGACTTGCTTAGCCAGGTAGGTGTGATTTAAGCGATCGACTTCTCGGATGCCCGTGGGGCTAGTGACGTTCACTTCCGTCAGGTAACCGCCAATGACATCAATCCCCACAAAGATTAAGCCATCCTGTTGGAGTTTGGGAGCCAACTGAGTGCAAATCTCTCGTTCCCGCTCCGTAATTTCGACCGCAGCAACCCTGCCTCCTACGGCCATATTGCCCCGAAACTCATTGCCTGTGGGAATCCGGTTCACAGCCCCTATGGGCTCCCCATTCAGTAAAATAATCCGCTTATCGCCCGCTTTCGCCTCTGGCAGGTAGGTCTGCACCATTACGGGCACACGACCTTGCAGGGTACTGATTTCTATGAGGGAGTTGAAGTTGCGATCGCCGGGTTCCAAGAATAAAATGCCTTCCCCTGCTTTGCCTCCCAGGGGTTTAAGCACCACAGCCCCCTTGAGTTCCATAAACTCCCGAATAACTTGCTTGTCCTGACTCACAATCGTTTCAGGAATTGCGTCCGTAAATTGCAGGGCATACATTTTTTCATTTGCGGCTCGGATCCCGCTCGGTGAATTAATTACCAAGGTTTTAGCAGGATCAACGTAGTCCAAAATATAGGTAGCGTAGAGGTACGGAACAGTTACAGGGGGATCTGTTCGCATAAAAACTGCGTCCATGACCTCTAATGGCTGCAATCTTTGTTCTCCCAACCTATACCAAGGTTGGGGGACAATCCAACGTCCATCAGCTAGCTCTAAGGGCGTTAGGTGTACCTGTTCTAATCTTGCCCAAGCTTTGCCGTTTGTTACTCCCAATAAGTTAGCCTGGGTAATCCACACCTCATGACCTAGGGTGTAAGCAGCCTCCATGATCGCAACACTCGTGTCATGCCCTGGATCGAGTTGTTGAATGGGATCAATAATAAAAGCAAGTTTCAAGCAAATTCTCCCTGGCTGAATTCTCCCTAACTGTTTAATCTAGTTTTACTTAACTTGCTTGGAGCAAGGGATCTAGCTTGCCTTGGGCATTCAGGGCATGGATATCGTCGCAACCACCGATATGTTGATCATTGATGAAAATTTGAGGAACTGAGCGTCGTCCATTGGCGCGTTGAGCCATCTTGGCTCTGGCTGGCTCATCTCCATCAATGGTGTATTCGGTATAGTTAACCCCTTTCTTATCCAGCAAGGCTTTGGCCCGAATACAGAAGGGACCAGTTCTCCAAGTGTAGATTTCAACGTTAGGAGCCATAAAATCCTTTACATTCAGCAATGTTGTTTAAACAAACTATAACCTTTATCCCCTCTGTATTTTAACAGAACGCGAGATCGGCCACCCCTTGGAACTGAACACGGGGCAACCCATGCCTAGTTTTCAGGTCGAATATAGAGTTGATTGGCTCTCACATAGCAATTGAGGCTGGGTGAATTTCTAGGATTTTTCCCACCTCTCACAAACATCCAAGGTTGACCCTTGTTATCTAAAGCATTCAGTAATACCTCATCGGATCCCCCGCGACCGACTTCTGCTTGAATAATATTTCCCTTCTTGAAACGCTTAATGATTGGGTGAGAAATACCTGGTTGTTGACGGCAATTTAAGGAATTGGCTACTACCTTCCAAAGAGAACCCGCCATTAAAGGAGCGGGCGCAGTTCCTTTTAGGGAAGCTTCATTACTGTAATAATTTCCGGAAGGATCGGGAGATGGTTTGATGATGTTTTGGGCAAGACTGACCCTTATATTCAGTAGCAAGAAAACCATGCATCCGATGAAGCCATAAAACCGAGGTCTTTCCATGCTCTTTGCTGGATCGTTTAGAACCTGTTTGAAAAGTCCTGATCTTCATTCCGATAGCTTTCCTAGCCCCCCTAGCCCCCCAATTCTGGGGGGGATCGGATTCAAAGTCCCCCAGAATTGGGGGATTTGGGGGGCAAATGCAGGGGGTAGAGACTTTTCAAACAGCTTCTTAGGAAAACAATTTCAATGATCAGAATGCTATCAGTCTCCTAGGAGGACACCCACTAGGGGTGCCCCTACGACCTAAACCATCTGTTTGTGACAGAGGGAGTTGTGGTGTTTACCTAGACCTTAAACATCCTTAGATTGAGAGAAATACTCTCCTACCTTGAAACTGGTGTTCTCTAATTGTTTCAGCATGGAACGGGTAATTAATTTATCTTTTTCCACCAATACTTGACCTGTAATTGGGTGTAGTAAAGGCTGTTCAGCTCGTCTTCCAATTAAGGCTTCAATATCCTGTAAAGAGTTGACGTACATACCCGGTGGCAGCTCTACCACCACGCCGTTGCCTAGGACACGGGATTGGCAGGCAAGACGGGAATTGGGCTTACAGGTTGTAATTACCTCTAAGGTACGCTGTTCCCGACGGTTCATGGGAGAAAGGGCATTCATGCCCTCGGTGACATAAACGTGGCAGGTGGCACACATGCCACGTCCACCACATTCCTTTAAAACATCCAGATCCTTGGAGATTAAAACAGATAGGAGACTTCCATTGGTCTCGACTTCCGTATTCTGAGCAATGGGTTCGAGCCTAACAATTTTGACCATGAGAAATTCCGTCCTTCTAGAAAATTCGGCAATTAATTTAAGAGAATCGCTTTTTGACGCTCATCAAGGGCACCTCCAGTCACAATTGTGGGAAAGTCACGAATGACCTTGGCACAGCGCTGAATAAATACCGCTACCCATTCCTGCAGCCATTGATGTTGTTGAGCATTAAGAGGCTGGGTGAGGGACTGAGCATCTGAGGTGGCATAGGTGAACTGGGCAGCCCGATCAATTTGGAAGTTGTTCAGCCACTCATGATTAGGTCGGCTGGATTTCCAATAGTTGCTAATCACCGCAGTGCCTAGGTACTGCGTGGTGAATTGGCTGAGATGATTCAGGGCAGCTAGGAGTTCTTTGAGATCCACCGCTTGCTGGGCCACCGCTTGCTGGGCCACCGCTTGCTGGGTTGCGACAACGGTGGGTTCAGGAGTCGGAGGTGGGGTGGTAGATGCCGGGGGTGGAACAGGTTCTTGAGCCTCGCTGCTAACTCCAGGTGCCACCAAGATATCTGGAGGAAGGCGTTTAGAGCCATTGAGGACAGAGTTGGGATCTGGAGAATTTAAGGGCTTGGGTAGCGGGGGAGGTGCGGGGGGTTTCCAGAAACTGTGACTTCCCGTGACCTCACTGGCTAACAAGCGAAAAGTGGAGATTGCTTTGGCTACATCCTCTTGCAGCCCTTGCTTTACCTGCTCAATAGCGGGTAGATACTCCGTCAACACCAGCCCACTCTGCGCTAAAACCAGCAGAATCATCCCCTGATCAAGCTTGTAAATATAAACCAGGTGGCTAGAAAATTGAAATTCAAAGGACTCAAAGTCTTCAGGGGTTGTTTCGACGACTTGACGAATTCCTTGAGTGAGTGCTTCCTTCTGTTGAAAATTCAGGGACTGATCGACACCACAAAAGTAAGGACGAGACCGCCCATCCATCAGGGCAACTCCCGCTATTCCTGGTAGATTCAGAAAGTCCCGCACAACCTCCCGCTTCATAATGTTCTAAACACTCGATATATTCCTATGATTTGACAAAGGGTACTGCTGATTTTTGGAGCGAAGCCATCTTCACCTTGAAGTCACCCGGTACTCCTGTAAACCTCAACAATGTTCTATCGGCAGAAAAGCAAATCCCTGATTGCATCATCTTAGAATCTACAGAAGATATTCAGCGTTTTCTAAGATTTTTGTTTGGCTTCAAATTTATTAATCGATGGCTGAGTTTAGTGTTAGCTCCTTTTTTCACAGGTTTAGTACCTTCTTTTGCAGGTTTAGCAGTCTATGTCTGACCTTCCTTTTACTTTGGATCAGTTACGGATTCTCAAGGCGATCGCCGCTGAGGGGAGTTTTAAGCGTGCCGCTGATAGTCTGTATGTCTCACAGCCCGCTGTGAGTCTACAGGTGCAAAACTTAGAGCGGCAGTTAGATGTTCCCCTATTTGATCGAGGTGGGCGGCGAGCGCAATTAACAGAGGCAGGCCACCTCCTGCTCAGTTATGGCGAGAAAATCCTGACACTTTGCCAAGAAACCTGTCGGGCCATTGAAGATCTGCAAAGCCTCCAAGGAGGGACTTTGATTATTGGAGCCAGCCAAACCACTGGAACCTACTTGCTACCCCGAATGATTGGTTTGTTCCGGCAACGATACCCTGATGTAGCCGTGCAGTTGCATGTTCACTCGACCCGTCGCACCTCCTGGAGTGTAGCAAATGGACAAATTGATCTGGCAATTATTGGGGGAGAAGTTCCTCCTGAATTACAGGATGCTTTAGAAATTATTCCCTATGCGGAAGATGAACTCGCACTTATCTTACCGATCTTTCATCCTCTTGCTCGCCTAAGTACGATCCACAAGGAAGATCTTTACAAACTGCAATTTATTACCTTGGATTCTCAGTCCACGATTCGCAAGGTGATTGATCAGGTACTGGCCCGATGCGGCATTGAAACCCGTCGTCTCAAGGTTGAAATGGAACTGAACTCCATTGAAGCGATTAAGAATGCAGTTCAGGCAGGGTTAGGGGCAGCTTTTGTATCAATTTCGGCGATTGAGAAGGAATTGCAGATGGGGGTTTTGCATCGGGCTAAGATGGATGAGGTAGTGGTTAACCGCACACTTTCGGTGATTTTCAATCCCAATCGGTATCGCTCTAAAGCCGCTGATGCGTTTAGCCGGGAAATTTTACCGCAATTTGCTACACCGATTCAGCCCCAAGCCCACGTTGAGGTGGCTGAATCCTCAGTTGTCGTTGCGACCTCTGGTTTGGTAGAAGGATAATATGCAGCTTCATTGCACTCGTCCAGGCTGTCCGCGACCGCTGAATAGCTTTGCTGATTTAGACGACAACCAGACGCTGAAAACAGTGCAGCAAAAATTTTGCACGACCTGTGGGATGCCGCTGATTTTAATTGGGCGTTACCTGCCTCTAAAATTGCTGGGGCAGGGAGGATTTGGAGCTGCATTTCTCGCCCGCGATCGCTATACCCCTGCGATGCGTCCGTGTGTGGTGAAGCAGTTTCAGCCGGCGGGGACTCTTACCCCTAGTCAATTGGCAACGGCCCAAGGTTTATTTGAGCGAGAAGGGGAAGTTTTGGAGCAGTTAGGTACCCATCCTCAAATTCCTGACTTGTATGCTTTCTTTGAGTTAACGGTACCCAGTTTTCAACCGGGCAAAGAGGATAAGTTTTTTTACTTGGTACAAGAATTTATTGATGGTCAAGACCTAGAGGAGGAATTAGCGGATAAGGGGAGGCTATCTGAACCGGAAGTGCGGGAAATACTCGGTGAAATTCTGGAAGTCTTAACCTTTGTCCATGACAATCAGTCGATTCACCGAGACATTAAACCTTCCAATATCATGCGCCAAAAACCTTCTGGCACGATGATTGGCAACAAAGGTAAGGTTTATCTGCTAGATTTTGGAGCCGTGAAACAGGTGGCTACGGGGGCAGGGGCGGGTGCTCAGTCTTCTACAGGTATCTATTCCATGGGCTATGCGCCTCCAGAGCAGATGTCGAGCAGCCAAGTCTATCCCTCTAGTGATCTCTATGCCTTGGCGGTGACTTGCATTACTCTGCTGACCGGAAAGCAACCCGCAGATTTGTACGATCCCTATCACAACACTTGGAATTGGCGATCGCACACCCAAGTGAGCGATCGCCTTGCCGATGTATTAGATCGGATGCTCCTCAGCACTCCTAATCAACGCTTCCCCTCCGCTAGGGACGTTCTTGCTGCGCTCAAGCCCGCCCCTGCGCCGCCGCCCGTCAGCCCAGCACCCCGTCCAACTTCCGTTACCCCGCCGTCTCCCCCTGCCCCGTCCACCTCTCTCCAGAAACCCCCACCCGCCGCCCCAGCACCCCGACCGCCTCGCCCTCCCCGTCCTGCCCCCAGTTTCTCGGTTCTGGAATTTTTGGCAGGGGCGGGATTTGCAGGATTTGAAGG
>JAYKHH010000361.1:0-3723 GCA_035285265.1 Leptolyngbyaceae cyanobacterium
TCCTGGCTAAAAACAATTAGGCCCATTGCAGCTTATGCAATTCAGGGTCTGGCTTGTTTAGGTGACACCTTGCTGGCTCTGGATACCATCCGGGGGTATTTATTTCAGATTAGTGGCCCCAACCATAGAACAACCATTTTCAATCCCCATCATACTGACAACTTTGTAGATGCTACGGGGGTGGCTGTGGGGGCAGATACCCTTTGGTATACCCAACAAGACCGTGTGTATCGGTGTAGTTTACCGGATTTAACCCCAGAGTTGTTTGTAACCTTGCCCTATGCAGCCGATGGAATTACGGTTTGGCAATCCACCGTGTACGTCACCTGTCAAAGTTTGGGCTATATTCTTGTATTTGATGCCAAGAGTAAACGTCAGATTACCAAGCTGCGGGCTCCAGGTGTGGGCATCGAGAATATCGCCGTGCGAGGGGAAGAACTGTGGGTGTGCGATCGCACGGAGCAAAGTGTCTACTGTATGGATCGGGGCACAGGTGTAATTCATTTCAGTGTTCTAACGCCCTTTGAATCTCCCACGGCCTTGGCATTTTACCGCCCAGTTCCTGATGCTCCAGAGATTTTGTATGTGGCCTATGCCGGAGATGAAGCCTACATCCGGGATAATCCCAATGCCAATCCCTCCCAAGAACTCGCCATTCGCGATCGCACCTTCATTCATCCCCTATATTTTCAATACTATCCCCAGGAGCGTTATGCCCTCTCCAATGGATTTTTGCTGGAAATGTCCTATGTGGAAGAACTCTCGCCCCTTGATGAGGTAGTTTTAGAGGATTTAGAGTGGCGGATTGCCTTACCTTCTGAAACCGATCGCCAAAAGGTGAGACAGGTGGAACCGATTGGCTTGCCTTTTACAGAAGAAATACAGGATGGACAACGAGTAGCCCTGTTCAAATTTGGCAACCTAAAACCCAGTGAACGTTACGTGTTTGGCTGGAAAGCCCTGATAGAGGTTTGGAGCATCAAATATTTAGTCACCCCCCGCCAAGTTGAAAATTTACCCGACCTTCCCCCAGACTTGCAAGAGCGTTACCTAGTCGATAACGATGAACTGGCAATGGATACAGAGATTATTCGCGAAGCGGCCAAAGTAGCCATTGGTAGGGAAACTAATTTGCTACGGAAAGTCCTCAGTATTCGTGACTATGTTTACGACCACCTTTCCTACGGCATTAAACCCCACATTGATACGCCTGATATCGCTCTGGCGCGGGGAGTTGGCTCCTGTGGGGAATATTTAGGAGTTTTACTAGCATTATGCCGTCTCAATGGCATTGCCTGTCGGACAGTGGGGCGCTACAAATGCCCTCCCTATCCCGATCGCCCCTTTGTCACCCTAGAACCAGATTTTAACCATGTTTGGATGGAGTTCTACATTCCAGGAGTAGGCTGGTTACCGATGGAATCCAATCCCGATGACATTGGGGAAGGTGGCCCTTATCCCACCCGCTTTTTTATGGGTTTGTCTTGGTACCACACCGAATTAGGGAAAGGGATTTCCTTTGAAAAGATTAAGACCACCAATGAACTCGTCGATGTGTCCATTGGTGATTTAGCCATTAATCATGTCCGGTTTAGAATTCTGGAAGAACTCCAGCCACCCATACCCCATTAGCTCCTTCATTGGCGTTGCTGAATCCGGGTTGGAAGAACTGATGGGTGGACGGATCGATGCAGAGGGCATGGCAGTGCCACGCCCCTAACCTATGGCATCCAACACGTCAGCAACGCCATGTTAGGGCAGATAAGATGCTCCCTTACGCTACAGTTGGAGAGCGTACCCTTTTGGGTGTCTGACCTCCGAACTTAGGGTTATCCATGGCTGGAAGTGCTTCTGTAATCAGCGATCGCAGCGATCGCCCCCGTCCCCGTGAGAATGACTGGCGTTTATTTCTGCGCTTAGTCCCCTATGCCCGTCGCCATCAGCGACTGTTACTAACCTCCATGCTCTTGTTAGTCCCCCTATCTGTAGCCGGGACAGTGCAGCCAATTTTGGTGGGGCAAGCCATCTCATTGATTCGGGGAGAGCCAACCTTACCCTTTTTGCAAGGCAAGTCCTTAAGCGACGGCTTAAACCTGATCGCCCTGTTAATGCTAGGCACCATCACAGGCTTGATGGTGCTCCAAGCAGTTCAAGGGTTCTTGGTACAAAAGTTGGGGCAGCTCATTACGGCTGATATTCGCAATAACCTCTTTGAGCACGTCACTTCCTTGGCAGTGCGGTTTTTTGACCGCACCCCTGTAGGACGACTGATTACCCGCTTAACCAGTGATGTTGAAGCCTTAGGGGATGTCTTTGCCACCGGGGCTATCGGCATTGTCAGCGATTTGTTTTCGATGATTGCCATTGCGATCGCCATGTTTGCTCTGCAGTGGCAGTTGGCACTGATGTTGCTACTGATGTTGTTACCTGTTACTACCGTCATCATTTACTTTCAGCAGCAATACCGAACCGCCAACTATAAAGCCCGCGAAGAACTCTCTGCCCTCAATTCTGCCTTGCAGGAAAATATTGTGGGGATTGGGGTAGTGCAGCTATTCCGCCGAGAAAAGTTTAACGCTGAGCTATTTCGGGCCACCAATCAGCGCTATATCAAGGAAGTAGATCGAACTATCTTCCATGACTCTGCAGTGTCTGCCACGTTGGAATGGATTGCCTTGGCCGCGATCGCCGGAGTTCTATGGCTAGGCGGAATGCGGGTCATGCAAAATGCCCTCAGCTTTGGTACCCTCTCCACCTTCATTCTCTATGCCCCTCGCTTATTTGACCCCCTCAGACAGTTCGCCGAAAAATTCACGACGATTCAAGCCGGTTTTACCGCCGTGGAGCGGATCAGCGACATTCTCAATGAACCGATTGAAATTCGTGACCCAGAAATCAAGGGTGGGGAACCAGAGCCTCCCCTGGAGACGGCAGGGGAAATCCGGTTTGAAAACGTTTGGTTTGCCTATAAAAATGATGAATACGTCTTACAAGATCTCAGCTTCGTCATTCATCCCGGTGAAAAAATTGCTTTAGTAGGGCCAACGGGAGCCGGTAAAAGTTCAATTATCCGGTTACTCTGTCGCCTGTACGAACCCACCAAAGGACGGATTCTGCTGGATGGGGTCGATCTTCGCAATATGGCTCAGACAGAATTACGTCGCCGTTTAGGGGTGATCTTACAGGATGGGTTTCTCTTTGCTGGGGACGTAAAAAGCAACATCAGCCTAGGGGAAACCTATTCTATTGAAGCCATTCGCAAGGCTGCGGAACAAACGAACGTAGATACCCTGATTGCACAACTTCCCCAGGGCTATGACACGGAATTGCGGGAACGGGGCACCAATCTCTCTGGAGGCCAGAAGCAACTCCTCGCCTTTGCCCGGGTCGCCATTCGCAACCCCCATGTTTTGGTACTAGACGAAGCAACCGCCAACCTCGATGTAGGGACAGAAGCGCAGATTCAAGAAGCCTTAGAGCGCCTTTTGGTAGACAGAACCGCCATTATTATTGCCCATCGTCTCTCCACGATTCGGAACGTAGACCGAGTATTCGTGCTCAAGCGGGGTCAATTGGTGGAGTCCGGGAGCCATGAGGAACTGCTAGATCAAGGCGGGCTTTACGCTAGCCTCTATCGTTTGCAGATGCTAGCCGCTTAAAGACTGCCTGCAAAGTCTTTATTAATACTTGATACCCGAAGAGATCCCCCCTACCCCCCTCTTA
>JAYKHH010000362.1:0-5890 GCA_035285265.1 Leptolyngbyaceae cyanobacterium
CGCCCCAAGGATTGTTCCATCTCCAGGGAAGTATGCAGGTGCTGAGCGATCGCCTTGTCAGTGCCCTCAAGCGAGACGGCGGCCAATTGTTAATGCGTCACCAGGTAGAATCCATTCAGGTCAAAGCAGGTCAAGTGACAGGGGTTGTGATTCGCAATGCCAAAACCGGAGAAGTATGGACAGAACCCGCTGATCAGGTAGTTGCGAACGTCACCGCCCAAAACCTAGTCAAGCTACTTGGAGATCAAGCCCCTAGAGGCTATCAACATCGGGTCGAAAAACTGCCGCCTGCGTCAGGAGCCTTTGTGATCTACCTAGGTGTAGATCAGCGAGCAATTCCCCCTAATTGTCCGCCTCATTTACAGTTTCTCTACGATTACGCAGGCCCGATCGCCGAAAACAATTCCTTATTTGTTTCCGTTAGCCATCCTGGGGACGGGCGTGCGCCTGCAGGTCAGGCAACCATCACAGCATCTTCGTTTACCGACCCCAATCTCTGGTGGCAATGTGAAGACTATGAAGGGTTGAAGCAAGTTTATACCGAGGGTGCGATCGCCCGTCTCGCTCAATTCTTTGACTTGACTCCTGCCACGATTCTGCATCAAGAAGCTGCCACCCCTCGCACCTTTGCCCGTTACACAGCCCGCGCTCAAGGAATTGTAGGGGGTATTGGTCAACGCATCTCTACCTTTGGACCCTTTGGCTTCGCGAACCGCACCCCCATCCGTCATCTTTGGCTCGTGGGCGACTCAACCCATCCCGGAGAAGGAACCGCAGGGGTGAGCTATTCTGCCCTGACGGTGGTGCGTCAAATTGAAGCAAGTTAACGTGCGATCGCTCAGTCCCAATTAGTAGTCCCAAGCATAGATTGGCCAGCCCTGACCGTCAGGACATATCAATCTCTGCTAGTTCAAAAGGGCGCAAGCTTTGCGTCCCTGCCGAGATTCTGACGGTCATTGCAGGGACTCGTTATCTAGGTGGTTTCTAGGAAAGAAACCCCCTAAATTTGAGGACTAGGAACGGGTGGAAGGGCTGGCACGACTAAGCTTCTTCTCCACTCAGCAATTTGCCGCTGAACTTCTGCATAGAGGGCCGTACTAGGAGGAATGTTTTTAGCCAAGGCGATCGCTCCTTGAACATCGTACTGAGCTTTTTCTTGGGCTAGGTCATACAATCGTTGGCTCCATAGGCTAATCGCATCGTCAGCCTCCGAGCGCAGGGTCGTAGAGTTATCGACTTGATTAGCAGCCCGAATCGCAGCGGCGATCGCTTCAGGGGCTGAAGAACGGCCTAAACGGTAGGCTTCCTGCAAGTTTTGTTTGGCGTTGATTTGAGTTTGCCACGCTTTAATTTGAGCTTGAGCATCCCCATAAAGGGCACGTCCTGAGGCAATTCGCGCTGCCATTTGAATAGCATCCGGTAGATTTCCCGTACCAGCCAATTCTAAAGCGCGATCGAGATACGGTTGGTCTTGAATGGTTTGAATTTGGCGAGTCCAAGTACGAACCTTAGTTTGGGCTTCTGCATACAGAGCACGTCCTTGACCCACTTCCTTAGCTCGATCCACCGCTGCTTGGAGGGAGATAATATCCCCTGGAGCCGCCAATTGGTCGGCTTGGGTCAAGTAAGGACGATCTTCAACGGTTTGAATTTGATTTGTCCAATTGCTCACCAGTTTACGAGCTTGCTGCCAGCGGGGATTTTTCTGGGGAACTTGATTAGCAACGGCAATGGCGCTAACGAGATCGCCCACGTCTCCAGGTTGGGCCAGGAGTTGCGCTCTTTCTATAAAGGCGATCGCTTCGATTTCTTGTTGCCAGCGGGCGATGAGTTGTTGGGCCTTGCTATACATCGGACGCGCTGGGGCAACTTTTTGGGCTTCGGTGATGGCTGCTTCCAGATCAGGAATCCTATCCGACCACGTTAACGCTTGGGCACGGGCCAGTTGCATAAAATCCTGGGCTTTAGGTTGGAGGCTGGTACTAAAGGGAATGCGGTTAGCGAGGGCGATCGCCCCTTGCAAATCCCGCCGATCTACCAAAACCTGGGCTAAATCCAGCATTTCATTCCCTAAGGTAACGATGAGCTTGCGAGCTACCTGGTAAACATAGCTATCGGGTTGTACTTCCTCTACCAGGGTGATTGCGGCCATTAAGCTACTGGCAGTTCCTCTGCGTTGGAGTCTTCTAGCCTTATCCAGCTTTAAACCATCCTCCCGCGCAGTTTTAATTAAATGGGTTAGCTCTTGATACTTGGTGGTTTGCCAGTATTCGTTAGGAATGGCAAGCAGCCGCACTGCTTTCATAAATGCATCACGCCAATTTTCACGCTGAAGTTCTACGATGGACTGGCGATAGATCGTTTCTGCCTGAGACCAAGTACTCTGCCATCGACCGATCTGTTCCTGCACAGTGCCATAGACGGTGGTATCAGCCGGGATCTGACGAGCTGTGTTAATTGCTTCTGTTAAATTACCTGCATTAAAGGTATTCTGCGACAATCTCAAAATCTCTAAAGCCCATTGCTCAATGGAGCGGTTGATTTCAGGCCGCAGGGGGTGATCGGTGGGTAATTCATGGACGAGGGCGATCGCTTCTAACAAATTTTTCACCGTCTGCTTATTGGCGGCAATCTGGGCGCAGGAAAGCCTGACGGACGCAGAGGCCAGGGGCCAGAAGATGGATGGACAGTTGGGTAAAGCTGCAGGCTTAAATAAGGCTGTAGCGGAGATGAATCCCACACCTGCAAACACAACGGCTGTTGAGCCTGCCCAAAATTGCCAATTGGCAAATACGTTAGAGCGTGGACGGGGCTCTTGAGGTAATTCCTCTAGATCCGCTGCATCGGATGGGGGCAGCGGGGAAGGATTCAGGATCGTCGAGGACGGGACAGGATAGGCTGAAACTTGAGGGTTAGAAATAGCTGGGGATGGGCCAGAGGCTTTCCTGGAACCACGCCTTGAACGTTGGGAAACAGGAGGCTGGTTGATCCAAGGCAACTTGAGAGCAAATCTTTTGAGCCTTGACCGGAAAGACCTCGATGCAGGTAAACGCTGGGAAGTTCGACGCTCTCTTGTCATAACTTATGGGAGAAGGGGCACCAAGGCTCTAGTTTTTTACAGTGACTTACAGATCTCTGCATCTCATTTAACTTTAGGGCAACTCCAAACAACTCTGCGGGTTTTTAGTCTGCGGTCTTTTAGGCAATCAAGACAACCGTCATCGTTTCTCCAGACTGCCCAATGCCTGAAAAACTTCAGCGTTAGGGTTTATATCGCTTGCCATCCTGACTCTTGTCAAGCCTTGAAGTCTGGATCGTCACCCACAGCCTGATTATCGCCCATGGACTTTCTTTAGTCCTATATCCCAGGTAGGGTGACAGGTTGTAGTTTGCAAGAGATCACCTTGGGGTGAGCAGTGATATACTCAAAGCGATTTTCATCAAGGGCAGTCATGAGCCAACACCATCCAACCCATGTATTAATTGTGGGGGCAGGACAGGGAATTGGGTTGGGGTTTGTGCGGGAGTTGCTCCAAACGGATCGCTGCGATCGCCTCTACGCCACCTATCGCAACCCACAAACAGAACTATTAGAGATTGCCGATCCGCGCCTACGCTGTCTGCCCATGGACATTACTGAGGAAACCCAGATTGCGGCGGTGGTGCAGGAAATCCAAACGGAAACACCAGCCCTCCATACCGTGATCAATTGCGTAGGACTGTTGCATGACGGTACCCTGCAACCCGAAAAAAGTTTGCGACAACTGAACGCAGAGCAGCTCTTGCGCTATTTCCAGGTGAATAGCATTGGCGCAGTGCTCTTGGCAAAACACCTACAACCCTTGTTGAAGCATGGAAATCGCGCCATCCTAGCGACGATCTCCGCCAAAGTTGGCAGCATTGGCGATAACCACTTAGGGGGATGGTACGGCTATCGTGCCTCCAAGTCAGCCCTCAATATGTTCATGCGAACCACCGCTATTGAATATAAGCGCACCTGCCCACGGGCGATCGTGGTCACCCTCCACCCCGGCACCACCGATACGCAGTTATCCCGCCCCTTTCAGCGCAACGTTCCCCCAGAGAAACTATTCCCCGTTGAGCGCACGGTTCAGCAATTGCTTCAGGTCATAGATCAACTCGAAGAAAAGGATAGTGGCGAATTCTTCTCCTGGGATGGGAGTCGCCTACCCTGGTAGGAGAGGCCGAGCTTCAAACTGTGATATCACTGGTAAATAATGGGTAACATGGCATGAACCAGGCGATCGACAAGGAGCTAGGGCGAGAACCACGAGAAGACTGGAGCGACTCTGATCGCCTAATGAGCAAGCTACTCAATCAGCGGGGCAGTCAGTGGAAGAAGGAGGAGATTATCCGCTTGCTCCGTGAGGTAACGGAATAAGCCCAACTAAAGGAGGAAACCCAATGAGTACAGCGGAAACCATTTATGAGTTAGTGAAAGCTCTGCCAGAAGACAAAGCCTCTATGGTTCTGAAGTTCACAGAGTTCTTGCGTCAGGAAATGCAATCTTCTGTAGTAAGTCAATCTCCTGTGAGCAAAGCCTCAGATTTTTTTGCCCTCTATGGTTCTTGTAGTGATGATGAATTTGATGTGGACGACGAAGGCATATTCGATGAAACCGATGATGAGTTGATTGGTGTATTTGATGAGTAGTTACAGAGACGCATGAAGTATTTGCTTGATACTAATGTTTGCATTGTGTATTTGAAGGGACGATCTGAATCCGTAAACCAGCGGTTTCATAGGGTGCCGTTCCATGAAATTGCTGTGTGTTCGGTCGTAAAAGCAGAATTGCTATACGGCGGAAAGCGAAGTAATAATCCACAAAAAACTTTAATTAAGCAAAGAGCATTTCTCGCTCAATTTGTGTCACTAGCTTTTGATGATGCGGCGGCTGAAATTTACTCAGATCTTCGTGCTTGTTTAGCGACGCTTGGAACACCTATTAGCTCTAACGATCTTCAAATTGCGGCTATTGCGCTTGCCCATAACCTGACGGTAGTGACCCATAACACCAGAGAGTTTAGCCGAGTGGAAGGGTTGCAAATGGAGGATTGGGAAAGTGGTTAGGGTCTTTAGCGTTAGAATCGTGAATTAAATAACCAGAAGCTAGTCTCGGACTGGTTATCTTCAAAGTCTATCGTCGGCTCTCTGGCGATGAAACAACTACACAAAAGTGAGATCGCCCCCCTTCTGGGTAATCTAGATGAATCTCAAACCACAAAGCCTATCCAATGGCGTGGCCCCCAACCATTACCCAGGGCAGACATGACCCATTCTGACACGACTCTCCGCACAACTTTGGATGATGGAGTTGCCATTGCCGAGCACTTTACCCACCACGGCAACATCATCGGTGTTCAAGCTCTGGGGAGCGGCAATATCAACGACACCTTCCTCGTCGCCCTAGACGATCTCCAAGAAACACGCTTTGTGTTGCAACGGATCAACACCCAGGTATTTCGGCATCCAGAGCTGGTAATGCAGAACATGCGAACCTTCACTGAGCATGTGTACCATCGCCTCCAACGCGATCCCCTCCATCGTCGTTGGGAAGTTCCCCGTGTCCTACTAACCCAAACGGCCCAAGACCATTGGGTTGATGGGGAAGGGGGCTACTGGCGAGCCCTTAGCTTCATTGAAGGTTCGGAGTCCTTTGACACCCTACACGATACTGCCCACGCCCAAGAGGTTGGCTATGCTCTGGGGATGTTCCACAGCCTGATTAGCGATCTCCCTCCGGAACAGTTGGCTGACACCTTGGAAGGTTTTCATATTACGCCGCTATACCTGCAACACTACGAACAGGTTTTGGCGGAAACGAATGCCAGTAGATCTATAGAAGTAAATTATTGTTTGCAGTTTGTGA
>JAYKHH010000363.1:0-13837 GCA_035285265.1 Leptolyngbyaceae cyanobacterium
AATGGGGGTGGAGGAGGGGTCAGCCCTGCCCACACCCTAATTTTGGGGTCAGCAATTACGCGGTTGGGAAGTTTTGCAGGGCTGCAGCCCTGCAAAAATTCCCCAAAACCCTGCTCATTCATAGCAAGTGCGTAAGTCCTATTGGTTAATTTTTGGGTGTACTTTTGTGCAATGCTGGATGAAGAGTTGGTTTTGATCTAAGCCTTAGGACAAGACGAACCTTGCCTCTCATGAACTCACCCACATTCTTGTATAAATACAAATGTAGGTTGCGGATTTTAGAGTTTTGTAAATTTCCTTAAAGATCCCAGCCCAACTCGGTAAGATCATGAGCGGGCAGTTTGATGCAAATTAGCAAACCATTTTGATTGAATCTTGGTACTTGGGAGGAGACATGGAGTTTTTAAGCGGGTTAAGTAGTCTTAATTGGGAAGCGATCGCTCAACTCACCTTCGTAGCATTGATTATGCTTTCTGGGCCAGTCGTGATTTTTGTGCTGGCAGCACGGGGCGGAGATCTCTAAGAAGTTGAGTGTTGAGTCTGCTAATTAAAGTCTAGTTAGAGAGAGTAACCAAAAGCCTGACCTAGTCAGGCTTTTTTTATTGGCCATCTCTCTGAGCAGATCCTCTTAGTTGAATGTTGACAAACGTAGTCATAACGAGTACGCTTAATTACAGAAGTTCATAGTAAACTCAATTTACTCATCAGGAGTCAAGTTTATGTTGCCCAATCGAGAAGGACAAAGAGTTCCTAGCGTTACCTTTCGGACTCGTCAAGACAATCAGTGGGTGGATGTGACAACAGATGAGTTATTTACAGGCAAGACCGTCGCTGTCTTCTCCCGGCCCGGTGCGTTTACGCCTACTTGCTCATCAACCCATCTTCCTGGCTATAACAGTTTGGCTCCTGTCTTCAAAGCCAATGGAGTCGATAGCATTGTTTGTATTTCTGTCAACGATACCTTTGTGATGAATGAATGGGCTAAGGATCAAGAGGCAGAGAATGTCATCCTGATTCCCGATGGCAATGGTGAGTTCACCGATGGCATGGGCATGTTGGTTGATAAGGCAGATTTAGGCTTTGGCAAGCGTTCTTGGCGCTATTCCATGCTGGTGAAGGATGGCGTAATTGAGAAGATGTTCATTGAGCCAGAAGTGCCTGGTGACCCCTTTGAAGTCTCGGATGCAGAGACGATGCTTGCCTATATCAATCCTGAAGCGGGCAAGCCTAAGTCGATTTCCCTGTTTACCAAGGTTGGGTGTCCGTTCTGTGCTCGTGCTAAAGCCATGCTAAAAGAGCAGGGTCTGCATTACGAAGAGATTACCTTGGGCAAGGAAGTTACGACCCGTTCACTGCAGGCTGTAGCCGGAGCCACTACCGTTCCTCAAGTCTTTGTGGATGGTAAATTAATTGGTGGCTCTGAAGCATTAGCATCCTACCTGGGTGTTGCGTAAATCCGTAAATCCAATTTCCAAAACCTGCCGTTGTGAGAGCAGCTAGCAATACTGAGAGCATTGCTAGCTGCTCTCAGTATTGTTGGGATGACTATTAGCCAAGCACAAACTGCTACTGTTGCATGGGAAGTCACAATGTCCTTGCGCCAAGTACCTGCTTCTGCCATAGCAAGGGCTTTAAGCGAATCCACCCTAGTCTTGACCTTACGGAACTTGCCAGATCTTCTCGTGATACTGGACTGGCTCTGCGTAGGGGTCTACTGGGGTATGTCCGTGATCGTGTCCATGGGCATGATGATGACCCTGATCGTGCCCGTGATCGTGGGAGTGTCCATGGGCGGCGTGATCGTGGGAGTGCCCATGATTGCCGCCCGCACTTATAGCTGCGAGACGAAACTTGCACATCTCGCAGTTCATATTGACTTGTCCTAGCTGGGTTTCAATTTCGCGATCGCGCAGCACCTGAAATAACTGAGGATGCATTCCCATTTCTGGTAAGCAGGCTAGGGCAACTTCGGGATAGAGTTCCTGTTGGTGGGCGGTAATGTCAAAAATTTTCTTAACGAGTAGCCCCGTGAAAAGGAAGTAGGGCAAGACAATAATCCGTTTCGGTTCGTAGAGGCGAACTCGGCGGAATCCCTCCTCTAAACGGGGATGGGTAATGCCAATAAAGCAGGTTTCGACGGTTTGATAGCCGCTACCTTCCCAAAGAATTCGAGCAAGTTTGCAGGTATCGCCGTTGGCATCGGGGTCACTGGAGCCTCGACCCACAAATAAGAGAGCCGTATCAGCGCGACGAATGCCTTTAGGATTGTGGTGGGGTTGGTCGAGTTCCTCTAGACGCGATCGCCACAAATCCAAAATTCCAGGGGTAATCCCAAAATGGCGACCATAGTGAAATTGAATGTGGGGATACCGCTGCTTGGCTCGGTCTAGCTCATTGGTGACATCAAATTTGTTGTGTCGAGCGGCAAAGAGCAGAATGGGCAAAACCGAAAACTCACTGTACCCTTGCTGAACACACTGCTCAATCCCCTCTTGAATTGAGGGTTCTGTGAGTTCTAAGAAGCAAGGCACAACAGGACGGGAGGGATCTAACGCTTGATAAGCCGTGGCAAAATCTAAAAAAGTCTGCCGCCCTTCTGCGTCACGGGTGCCATGCCCCACCATCAGCAGAGGACGCGGTCGGGGAAGCGGTAACAAGACTGGAGACTGCAGTTGCCCCTGCTCTGCTTCTATGGGATTGTTAGCATGACTAGTTAACATTGATTGAAACTCCCTTTCCGTGCGACGCGGAAAATAGAGTGAATAGGTAGCAGATAGGCGTTCTGGCTAAGGTGTTCGGAAGTCAAGTACCAGGCGCAAAACTTCAACACCTATCACAGTTGCGGCACAGCACCGGATTTTTCTGCCCTTGAATTGAGTGAACCATACTGAATCTTGCTCTTCTTCAAAGGCAGAATCACCGAGTTTTCCCTATCTTGCTACCGTTCACAAGTGCCTCGTTATCTTATCTCATTCCCATGGTTGGCTACCTCGGTTCGCCAATCAGCCATTATTCGGCTGCTAGCCTCTCGATTGCATTGACACAAGGTTGTTCAGAAGTAACTTCCGTGGATCGATGCTCTGATTGACTAGAACTAGCACCCGTGGATAAGGTTTGACTACAACACCCCTCCGTCCACTTGTCACCTAGTTTTAAGGTGCATACCTTGTCTCCTTGCTGACTCACAATAGGTTACCTTCCTTATATGTTTGCTGTAGAATTCCCTATGCAATATACCTCACCTCAGCAATTAACGGCTAGTAACGGCAAGAAGTGGCAATACAATCTTTATATAGGTGGATGGGTACCCTACTTCCTATAGCGCTCCGATCTGGGTTGCGAACAGAGTTTCCTTCAGAAACTCTGTTCGCAAAGCTTCTCTTCTTTACCCGTTCATCACTCCTTTAGGATTGCTATAGCTGTTTAATCATCACCATTAGAGTTGTCTGGCTGGGCAATCGCTTCTTGGGGAATTGCTAAAGCTAGTTGGTAGAGCTGACGACGAGGTAGAGCTGTTTGCTGGGCTAACTGGCGGCTGGCCTGCGATCGCGAGATTCCCTGCTGCATTAAACTGAGCAACTCAGCGGTGAGGGTCGCTTCAGACAAAGGAGCTTGAGTTTGTTCAGCACCTCCTACCACGAGGGTAAACTCCCCCTGGGGTTCTCGCTGGCTGTAGTACTGGATGGCTGCCCGCAAGCTTCCTCGCCAGAATTCTTCGTGTAACTTAGTTAATTCCCGTGCCAAGGTAATCTGACGATCCTCCCCTAGGATATTGGCTAAGTCTTGCAACGTTTGCCGGATTCGATGGGGGGCTTCATAAAAAACCAGGGTTCGAGGTTCTTGGGTAATTGCTTCTAGGCGATCGCGACGAGCTTGTCCTTGTGTCGGCAAAAACCCTTCAAAGATAAAGCGATCGCTGGGCAGACCAGAGGCACTGAGAGCCGTAATCACCGCACTGGGGCCAGGGATGGGGACCACTGGAATCTCTGCCTCTGCACAGGCTTTCACCAGTTCATAGCCAGGATCGGAAATTCCGGGCATTCCGGCATCGGTCACCAAAGCGATGGTTTGCCCCTGCTGTAACCGCTCTATCAACTCTGGCAGGCGGGAATGGCGATTATGGTCGTGATAACTAATCTGGGGGGCAGAAACTTGAAAATGTTGCAGCAGTCTTCCGGTATGGCGCGTATCTTCAGCGGCGATCGCATCCACGGTTTGCAGAATCCGAACGGCCCGAAAGGTCATGTCTTCCAGGTTGCCAATGGGGGTACCGACGATATAGAGAGTTCCTGCCAATGGAGTTGTGTCCCAGAATGAGTGCTGCTTCAGCCAGTCTATAACAGTCCCCCAATAGTCCCAAGAAACATCCTGGGTTTGATGCCAATGGTAAGGCATTCGTTAAGATAGAGAGTATTTCCTGAGCAGGCGATCGCAATGGTTGAAATCCTAATTCAACAGCAGATTCCTACCCCATTTCCTGACCATACCCAGTTACCTGAGTCTGATGGCACCTTTGTGAAAAACTTTCAGGAGCATCCCCAGAGCCTCATTCTGACCGATGCGATCTCACCTGTCTTACAACGCCTCCATCCCGATGGACAGTACGCCATTGGTCAGGATTGCGGCATCTACTGGCGGGAGGTCAATCCACCGGAAAAGGGGGCGGAGGCTCCAGATTGGTTTTATGTCCCCAATGTGCCACCGCTGTTAAATGGACAGGTGCGCCGCTCCTATGTGTTGTGGCGGGAATATATTACGCCAGTTATTGCCCTGGAATTTGCGTCGGGGGATGGTAGTGAGGAGCGGGATAAAACCCCGCTCGCCCGAAGTGAAACCAGGGAGTCGGGCAAACCCGGTAAGTTCTGGGTGTATGAACAAGTGATGCGAATTCCCTACTATGGGATTTATCTCATCAGCCAAGGTGAATTAGAGGTTTATCACCTAGTGGACACAAGTTACCAGCGCATGATGCCCAATGAGCGGGGGCATTATGCGATCGCACCGATGCAGGTTGAATTAGGAGTCTGGCAGGGCAATTTTCTCAATAACCCAGAGCAGCCTTGGTTACGTTGGTGGGATACGGCGGGCAATTTATTGTTGACGGGACGAGAACAGGCAGAGCTGGAAGCCTCTAAACGGCAACAACTGACGGAACAGTTAAAGTTGCTATCTCCTGAGCAACTAACTGCTTTAGGCATTGATCCAACGCTTTTAGGATAAGGCGTTGGAGATCTGCAATCACAGACCTCCAACGCCTCCCAGGGGATATTTCAGACAACCTATACTTTTGCTTTGTAACGCTTTATTCTGCCATCCAAGTGCAGAGCCTACGGTTAAACCTCATCGCGACCATGCACCTCCGCAGGGGGACAGGTTGCCTCGATCGCCGTAAAGGGTTCCAGGATCCGATAGGTGTGATTTGCTCCTGGGGGCACCAGCCAAGAATCGCCGGGTTCTAGCAGTAGGCGTTGACCTTCCAAGTGCAATTCAGCTCGACCGTTGAGCACGTAGCCAATCGTTTCGTACTCCCGCTGGGTTTGGGGTTTGGACTCGCTGGGCTGCTCATTTTCCCAGAGTCGCATCGAGAGATGTTTTCCTAAGGCTAGGTGCTTCTGACCCATTGCCCCCTTAGGAGAGTAATGGGAGTTGACCTTCATTACTGTTGTGTCACTCATTGAAATCTCCTTAGGGTTTGAGAACAACCTTGATGCAGTTATCTTTTTTGTCTCTGAAAATCTTGTAACCGTGGGGTGCTTCTTCTAGCGGTAGATGGTGGGTAATGATGAAAGAAGGATCAATCTCACCGTTTTGGACACGCTCCAGTAACGGACGTAGGTAGCGATGAACATGGGTTTGTCCTGTTTTCACGGTTAAGGCTTTGTTCATCAAAGCACCCATCGGAAATTTGTCTATAAAGCCCCCGTAAACACCCGGAACAGAGACGGTGCCTCCTTTGCGGCAGGCCACAATCACTTGCCTAAGAGCGGTGGGGCGATCGGTTTCCAAACGCACGGATTGCTTGACCTGATCATAAAACGCATCCGGGCCGATACCGTGAGCCTCCATGCCGACCGCATCAATGCAAGCATCGGGGCCAAGCCCACCCGTCATTTCTTTAACGGCATCCCCAGCATCGACTTCTTCATAGTTAATAATCTCTGCCTTTCCCTGCTCCTTAGCCATTTGGAGGCGTTCAGGTACGCGATCAATGGCGATTACTCGCTCAGCACCCAGCAGGTAAGCGCTCTTAATCGCAAACTGTCCGACAGGGCCACAACCCCACACGGCGACCGTATCTCCGGGTTGAATATCGCAGTTTTCTGCTGCCATATAGCCTGTAGGGTAAATATCTGTGAGAAACAAGACTTGATCGTCAGACAACCCATCGGGGATTTTGAATAGACCGACATCGGCAAAGGGCACCCGTGCATACTCAGCCTGTCCTCCCGCATAGCCCCCAAATAAGTGGGAGTAGCCAAAGAGTCCAGAGGGAGAATGCCCATACAATTTTTCGATCATCCAGGTATTGGGATTGGAGTTGTCGCACAGCGACCACAGATCTCGTTGACAGAAGAAACAGCTACCGCAGGAAATGGTGAAAGGTACAACGACGCGGTCGCCTATGGCGAAAGCTTCGCTTTTATCGCCGATCTGAACATTCTTGACCCCACTCCCGACTTCAACCACTTCGCCCATAAATTCATGACCGACAATATCCCCGGACTGCATGGTGGGAATGTAGCCGTCATACATGTGTAAATCAGAGCCACAAATTGCCGTGGAGGTGATTTTGATAATGGCATCCCGTGGATTCAGAATTTTGGGGTCAGGCACCGTCTCCACCCGCATATCCTGGGCACCATGCCAACAAACAGCTTTCATAGTTAACTTTTCCTTGTTTAAAAATTAGCGCCTAAAAATTACTGACGGCAGGAGGGTTGACCTTCTGTGGTGGCGATCTCTCCGGCTTCCATCAGTTGCTTAAAACGATTGAGGTCATCGCGAATTTGCTGTTCGGGTTCTTCACCAGACAACTTGGCGATCGCCGCACTCACCACACCGCCAGGGAGGTTATACTCCAGCACGATCTTGACTTCCGTGCCCCGATTAGCAGGTGCGGGTTGGAAACGGACAAACCCAGAATTGTCTATGTCTGTATTGCCGACCGATGTCCAAGCAATCAGTTGGTTTTCTTGATCATTAATAATTTCTGCATCCCATTCCACGGTCTGACCCAAGGGTGCTTTAGTGACCCAGTGAGAGCGCCGGTCATCTAAGACGTTTACGGATTGCAGATGCTTCATGAAATGGGGTAGGTTTTCAAAATTACGCCAGAAACGATACAGTTCCACCGCTGGTTTGTTGATGGTGACGGTCTTTTCGACTTTGATGCTTTGGTTAATTGCCTCCTGCACAGCACCCTGCACTCGCTCCTGGAGACTGGCTTCACCTTTGGCTCCGTGATAGAGCAAACTTCCTCCCGCCAAAGCAGTCAGTGCTCCTCTTAAGGAGCCTTGTCGTAGCCCCAAGAGCACCAACGCCCCCCCGCCAATGAGGGATGCCCACCGTTCGCGATCGCTCACACCACTAGGCTCAGACTGGGGGCGAATTTCATAACCGGGTGTATGAGTCGTCTGGACATTAGCTGTATCAGATTTGCTTAACTGAATATTAGTCTCGGATTGCTTGGTTTCCATACATTGACCTCCGGATCGTGAGGGTGGGACGTTAGGGGTTTCCAGAAAAAGCTCACTAGTCAGGTCTCCCTAAAATCCCCAAATCACCTTTCAGCCTATGCTTGCCAAGAAGACCCAAGCGTCGTACTACAGGCAGAACCCCACCTCTACAGTTGGAAGGAACTCCAACCCTAGTACTTCTGCCACAATCCGGGCAGGGCGTAGCATCCGGGCCAGCTTTTAGGGGAGGTATCTAGGCTTACTGTCGGACGCTACGCCCCTACAGAGATCAATCACAGAGGGATTGCCCCTCCAGAAATCCAAAATCCAAAATCCAAAATCCAAAATTCCCCTAACACCTCATTCATGTAGGGAAATCCGCATCTAGTCCGAGGGGGAGTTCTAGTTCAAAATTCTAGAGAATCATCCAAAATCGATTTAGAAACTCTACGTAAACTGGAATAGACTCATGGCAACCATTCTGGAAAAGGGAAATATCAGTATTCATACTGAGAATATTTTTCCAATCATCAAAAAGTGGCTCTATTCAGATCATGAAATCTTCCTGCGGGAATTGATTTCTAACGCTGTGGATGCCATCCAGAAGCTGAGGATGGTATCTAATGCAGGGGAATTGTCTGGGGAGCTAAAGGAACCTGAGATCCACATCGAGATCGATAAAGACAATAAGAAGTTGTTGATTACCGACACTGGGCTGGGGATGACCGCTGAGGAGGTCAAGGAATATATTACTCAGGTCGCATTCTCCAGCGCTGAAAAGTTCGTCGAAAAATATAAAAGTACGTCTGACACCCAGATTATTGGTCACTTTGGGCTAGGGTTTTATTCTTCCTTTATGGTGGCTCAGCGCGTTGAGCTAGATACCCTTTCCTATAAAGAAGGCTCTCAAGCGGTTCACTGGTCTTGTGATGGTTCCACCGAGTACAGCATGGAGGATTCCACCCGCAGTGAAATTGGCACGACCGTCACCCTAACCCTTCAAGATGAAGAGTTGGAATACCTAGAACCGACTCGGATTCGCCAACTGGTCAAAACCTACTGCGACTTCATGCCCGTGCCGATCAAACTCAATGGTGAGGTAATCAATCGGCAAAAGGCACCTTGGAAAGAGTCACCCAGCAACCTGACCAAGGAAGATTATTTAGAGTTCTATCGTTATCTCTACCCCTTCCAAGAAGAACCCCTACTGTGGGTACACCTGAATACCGACTATCCCTTTGTCGTCAATGGGATTTTGTACTTCCCGAAGCTGCAGCCCGATGTGGATGTCACCAAGGGCCAGATTAAGTTGTACTGCAATCAGGTGTTTGTCAGCGATAACTGCGAAGAAATTATTCCCCGATTTCTCCTACCGCTGCGGGGCGTGATCGATAGCAGTGATATTCCTTTGAATGTATCTCGGAGCTTCCTGCAAAACGATCGCACCGTTCGTAGAATTGCCGACTACATTGCTAAGAAAGTGGGCGATCGCCTCAAGGAACTCTACCGGGATGACCGCACCGAATATGTGCGTTGCTGGCAAGATCTCGGCACCTTCGTCAAGTTTGGTTCAATCAACGACGACAAATTCAAAAAGCAAGTCGAAGATATTTTAATCTATCGCACCACTGCCAAACTCAATGCCGCCAGTGCCGATGCCCCTGCTGTTGAAGTGCAGTCAGAAGACGGAGACGCTTGGCAAACAGTCGGTTCAGAATCAGGGAGTTCTGATGGCCCCTCCTACACGACGTTGAAGGAGTATCTAGAGCGCAACAAAGCGCGTCACGAGAACCGAGTCTTCTATTGCACCGACGAAGTGGCTCAGACCACCTATGTGGAACTCCACAAAAAGCAAGGGTTAGAAGTTCTGTTCATGGACTCCTTTATTGATACCCACTTCATTACGTTCTTAGAGCGGGAGTATTCCGACGTTAAGTTTTCCAGAGTCGATTCCGATCTGGATGACACCTTGATCGACAAGGACAAAGCTGCAGAGATTGTCGATCCCAAAACCAATCAAACCCGCAGTGAACAGATTAAGGAATTGTTCACCAAAGCCTTGAATAAGCCGAAGGTGACGATCCGGACAGAATCTTTGAAATCTGACGATCCTCAGGGCACACCCCCAGCCATGGTGCTGCTCCCAGAAGCCCTGCGTCGGATGCGGGATTTAAGTGCCTTGATGCAACAGCAAATGGCCCAATTCCCTGAGGAGCATGTCCTGTTGGTGAATACAGCCCATCCGCTGATCCAAAATTTAGTCAACCTGAGCCAAGGTAGCATTATCCAAGGCAGCGGTCAGTCTAGCTCTGGAGAGTTAGCGACTTTGATTTGTCAGCAGGTTTATGATTTAGCGCTGATGTCGCAAAAGGGCTTTGATGCTGACGGGATGAAGTCCTTTGTAGATCGCTCTAATCAGGTGTTGACTCGCTTGACTGCCTAGAAAGCGGTATCAAAAATACTCCTTAGGGAGTTGCGGTTTAATCCGATCCCGACCCCCGTTCCTGATGTGGGAGACCGGATAGGTCGTGGATCGGGGACTTGATGTTCGCGCACGTCCCTTAGTTTTTTTAGGGGCGCACAATTTTTGATTGTGCGCCCCTCTTGCTCACTAGAAAGGCAAGAATCAGAAAGGCAGGGATCTAGCCTCGAATCACGGTGATGGATCGTCCATCGGGACTGAGGGCGAGTTCTGTGGTGGTGCGATCGCAGATTGGCGGCAAACCCGGACGGCGATCAAAAATCACTAGCCATCCGGTCTCTAAGCCTAAACCTGACAAGTATTTATCCAATTGCTTTAAACCTGTAGCTAAGGGATCAGGTTTGCCTTTCCGCCAGACCTTAAGTTCCATTCCTAAGGTTACCGATCCATAGCGTAAACATAAATCCATCCGACCGGAACCGATCGCATATTCTCGCTCTAAGGTGCCCCCACCATTCGCCACCCGATGTAAAAACGCCATGAGCACCAAATGGGGGGCAATTTCCGGATAGGGTGTACTTTTAAGTAACGGTTCTCCGTGTTGCCGCCAAAATTCCAGGAAGGAATCTAAAAGTTGTTGGGGATTCAGTGTTCCGCGCGGTGTTAACCAGGTGGGATGAATCGAGGTTAAGGACGCGATCGTATTCGTGGCTAAAACCTTTGGCAACACCTCCCGATATAGAGGATTGGCAATTTGAATCCCGCCACCGCGATCGCGATTACATAACCCCAAATCTAAAACATACTGCAAATCATCCTGTGGCGTATTCGGTAAATCTTGACCCGCTAAAATGGGTTCAATAATGGCTTTTACCCGTTGTTCTTGCAGGCGTTCTCCTAAACTGTCAATGTGTGTATCGTTGCGTTGAATCAGAATTTCCTTAGCTTGATTGATTAAATTTAGAGTGATGGGGATGGCAGGATCGGTGGCTAGGTATTCTGTGATTTCTTTTGCTAAGGCGTTAACTAACCAAGGTTGGCCGTTGGTTAAGTCATAGGCCCGTTGGATGGCTTCTGAGGTAAAAATCTGTCCGGTTGCTTCGGTGTGTTGGTGATAGAGGTTGCGAACCTCTTCAAAACTAAAATTTCCTAAGGTAAAAGAGCGCACTTTGATGTTAAAGGGACTGGCAGTATGGAGGCGATCTCCAGACCCCGTTGCAAACTTATAATCTCTGACATCTCGCATTCCGATCAGTGCTAACGAGTGGGGAAATCCTTGAGGGCGATTGGGATACCCAGAGCGTAGTTGCCGTAACACAGAAATTAGGGTTTCATCTTTTAAGGCATCAATTTCGTCTAAGAAGACAACTAAGGGCAACGGAGAAGCCATCGACCAAGATTGCAAAACGGTTTGTAGATCTAGATAAGGAATGCCACTTTCTTCCTGGACTTGATGAAGATTGGGAAGGGGTAATTTCAGAAATCGCACCTGATTCCACCAGTTATTTAAAATGCTTCTCTGAGCTTGGGTCAGATCGTGGGGAAAGGCTGCACCAGTTTCTAGAGAAAGCAAAACCGCCAGATATTGCCCGCTCGTATTCAGTTGCTCCGCTAGAGCCAGCATGGAGGTGGTTTTGCCGGTTTGTCGAGGAGCATGGATGACAAAATAATTCCGCTGGGCAATGAGTTGTTTGAGTTCTGGTAAGCGCTCTGTAGGCGACAACATATAGTGGATGTCAGCTTTGCAGGGGCCAGCAGTGTTAAACCATTTAGTCATAAACAGGGAAAATTAGGGGTTCCCTCCACTACACTGACTGCGATCCGGAGGATGGGGGAAAGTTCAGGGTTGGCAGGCGATCGCCCCGAAACAGTTCTTCACTCATTTGACCGGCTTCTTGTAAAAAATTAGCGATCGCTTTGCCACCTAATACGCCTAAAATCAGCGGTGCTACTGATAGACTGAGTAGGATTTCTGGAGACACTAGACAGGAGTGGGATTGGGTGTGTTCACTGGGGGATGACATCGGTCTCTCCATTTAATACACGGCTTAATATACTGAGATGAAGCATAACCTTGCTAGATCTTTCACTCGATCTGTCGTTTAAGGTCTACTCCTATGCTAGTGTCTAAACAACTTTTTAGAGAAGAAATAGGGCGGTTGCATTGAACCTGGATCAGCGCACAACTACTAGCTCCCATAACAAGACAATGCCCAAGCCACCCCAACTCAGACAAGGAGCAGGAAAGGGGCATCCCTCTCTGTTAGAGCATTGGATCACCCAGGTGATTGGGCTCCAACAGGTCAGGGTGCAAGTGCGCTTGCGGGGCAATAACCTCCATTTATTATGTGAAGCTAATCAATCTCCAGATGCAGCCACCATTGTTGCCAACTTAATTCCAGCCCTTGCCAAGATAGACCTGAAAACCTTACTCCCTGCAGATCAGCCTCCGATCTATCAGGTGTTGCTCTACGGTCGTACCGTCGGCCAAAAAAGTGCTGACTGGACAGAATTGATTCAGATGAGTCAATTAGATCGCTATCTAGAACAGCTTCAACAACTTCAACAGCTTCAAGTCTCAGGGCAGCCCGCTGCGAATCTGCCGACCTCTGGAGATATGCCTGAACTCACCCCGTCAGGCTCATTCTCCTCCTCAACGCCTGTAACCAGTTCGGCGATGATTCTGTCTAACAAGAGTCAGGCGCGTCGGGGGAATCCGGAGGCGATCGCCTACTACCTAAGCGAAACCCTAAGTAATCTGGGGGTAGCCGTACAAGTCCGAGTAGAAATCAAATCTGCAAAACCCAGCTCAATCGGGGAGGTCGCCCAGTCTCCTCCCCAGGAACCTGATTCTAATCGCCGTCTGTATGTCTATTGCGGATCGAGCTATAGCCCAGAACCCTCTCTGCTGGCAGAGCCAATTGCCGAACAGCTACGGGATCTAAAACTAGAAGGGTTCCGAGATGCGATCATCTTCAGCCAAGTGCAAGGAGAAGGGCAAGCAGACTGGACGATGCGAATCGACCTAACGCCCCCCCAAGACATGCTCAAGGAATGGGGAAGGTGGGGAGATATCGAAGCGATCGCCCAACTGCTGAGTCAAGCCCTTGTCCCCTGGCAAATCCAAACCTCTACTTCCCTCAAGGAATCGACCCTGCATATTGTTTGCACAGCAGAAGCAACTGCTCCAGACAAACCCCTGGTGATCTCCCAATTGGCATCCTTGCTAGATACCTTAGCCCCCCAAACTATCCAGGCAGCCGCTATCTATGGTCAGCAAGCCGACCATAGCTCTCCTGCTTGGATCGAATGGCTTACCCTACCCGCTGCCCTCCATCCCCCTTTGGCAGAGCCAGTTTCTAACTTAGCCCAGAAAGGAGATCCACTGGCCCTGATCTTTTTGCTAAGTCGATTACTCAACCCTGACCTCACTTGGCGGCTAGCAACGGGGGGGATTCGGGTGCAAGTCCTGCGTAAAAATGATCTGCTACACGTCATGACCGATGCGCCAACCTGCCCTTACCAAAATCAAGTAGCGCCACCCGTCGCCCAGTTAATCCGTCAACTCAGGGTCTCTAAACTAGCAGGAGTTCGGATCTATGGTCGTCGGGCAGGGCAGAAGATTCCCCTCTGGAGCTATGGTTCCGATTTTGTCGTCCGCAATCGGCTCGTACTGGAAGCCACTCCAGAATTTGCAGCCTCCGATGCCTATGTCAGTGATCTGGTAGCGCAGACGGGC
>JAYKHH010000364.1:0-2718 GCA_035285265.1 Leptolyngbyaceae cyanobacterium
GTGACTCTTATAGGAGATAAAGACAAGCTCAAGCAGGTGTTTATTAACCTAATAGATAATGCCTGTGAAGCAATCGCAGAAGGTGAGACGATCACTTGGACAATCTCACCAGACCTCAGCACCTATCAAGTCACGCTTGGAATTCACAATAGCGGTAATCCCATCCCGCCCGACCTCCTGCCAAGGTTAAGCAAACCGTTTTATACTACGAAATCAACGGGCACAGGGTTAGGGTTGGCGATCGCTAAACGGATTGTGCAGGCCCATGATGGCGACCTTCTGATTACGTCCTCTGCGGAGACAGGAACCATCGTTAGTGTCCGGTTGCCGATCCTCCCGCAAAGTCTCCGACTCTAAAGTCTCAGACTCTAGTAGACCGTCAGGTTTGATTTGAGGGGTCACTCCAATCAAAAAAAACATTTTTCGGGTGTTTTGGGGGGCAACCCCTCAAAACAGTCTTGACAGACTACTAGAGAGAACCAACTCTGGCTGTAGTCGTTCTAAAACTTGCTTCAGTACCATGGCAGTCCAATCTATGTCTGCTGGAGTCGTATCTTTGCCGAGGGTAAGCCGAATGGCTCCTTGGGCAATGCGATCGCTATATCCCATCGCTAACAACACAGGACTCGCGGTGGCTTTGCCACTGTGACAGGCGGAGCCAGCACTGATGGCAATCCCTGCTAAATTCATCTGCCGAACCAAGGTTTTACCATCGAGAGCTTTACCCTGGGGGTGGCGGGCACAAAAACTGGCATGGTGAGGCAGGCGGCAGGTGCGATCGCCCGTTGGGATCAACCCCGGTGTATCTGCTAGTAGATCAAACAGGCGATCGCGTAGCTCAATCAGACGAGGGGTCACTGTGGGCATTTCCTGGGCCGCCAACTGGGCCGCGATCCCAAAACCTGCGATCGCGGGAACTGCTTGGGTACCCGATCGCAACCGAAATTCTTGTCCACCGCCTCCGAGTAACGGAACTAGCTCCACACTGGGGCGAACGTACAAAGCTCCCGCCCCTTGAGGGCCATAGAGCTTATGGCTAGAAAGGGACAACAAATCTACAGGTAGTTGCTGCACATCTAGGGGTAAACGACCTGCGACCTGCACTGCATCGGTATGAAACAGGGCACCGTGGGTACGAGTAATGGTGCCCAATCTCTGAATGGGTTGGAGCGTCCCGACTTCGCTTTGACCATAGATAACGGACACTAGGACGGTATTGGCTTGCAAAGCTGCCTGTAAATCCAGTGGGTTGACTCGCCCTTGGGTATCTACAGGTAAACGAGTCACTTGCCAACCCCATTGCTCTAGTAAGCGTACGGGTTCTGCGATCGCAGAGTGCTCAACACTGGAAATGATCAGGTGCTGAGGACGGGTATATTGGCGTGCCACGCCCATGACTGCCAGGTTATTGGCTTCCGTACCACCAGAGGTAAATACAATTGCCTCTGCAGGTGCATTCAATAGCTCTGCCACCTGAATGCGGGCAGTTTCTACAACCGTTGCAGCTCGCTCCCCCCAAACATGGGTGCTGGAGGGATTCCCCCACTGCTCCATGAGAACATGCTGCATCCGGGCGATCGCTTCCGGACGAGGGGGAGTTGTAGCACTGTGATCCAGGTAAACTTGCATGGGCAGTTAGGGAGTCAGGATCTACGGATCGAAAATGAGAAAAATCTGTAGGGGCGTGCGCGGAGTGTGTGCCTGTGCACTGAGCATACGGTAAATAATCCCCGACTATTAGCAAAAAAACTTTGCCCCTATGCTTCGCCCCCTCCTGGTAAACTTCACCTTATGGGTAGGGGCATGGCACTGCCATACCCTCCTACGCAACAATTGGAGACAGATAGACGTTTAAAGAGCCTTCTAAGGAGCCTCCGCTTCAGCCGCAGGACTCACAAATTCAGCTTCAACGACTTCCGACTCAACGGCTTCAGCTTCAACTTCAATGGCTGCTTCTAGCTCCTCAGGGCTAGATTCCTCAACCTCAGGAGTTAGAGAACCCTCTGGCACCAACTCCAAGGTAGAGTTAGCTTCTAGCCATTCGAGGATTTTGTCTTTCAGCATTTCCTCTTCAATCACCCCCCGTAACCGTTCCGGGTCGATCTCCCGATCCCCATACTCCTCTAGCAATTCATTCACCCGTGCAGTCAGAGCAGCAGGGTCAACCTGAATATTCTCACGCTTGGCAATTTCGCCGAGGGTAATGGTGCGCTTGATCCGATCAATAGCGTCGGGGCGGGAACTCTTGCGCATCATCGGTAGCGATTCGGAAGTGAGCAGCTTCCTAAAGTCAATTCCCTGATTTTGAAGTTGCATGGCAAACTGAGTCAGCATGTAGTCTACTTCTTGCTCAACCAGGGTTTCTGGCAGGTCAATTTCAACATGCTTTAGGAGTTCATCCAGAAATGCTTTCTCTTTATTCGCCTTGGTTTTACGCTCCGCTTCTTCGTTCACTCGCGATTCCAGGGTGGCGCGAAGTTCAGCTAAGGTTGCAAACTCACTCACTTGCTGCGCGAAGTCATCATCTAACTCAGGCAGTTCCTTTTCGTTCAATTCCTTGAGGGTAATTGTAAAGATAGCAGGCTGGTCAGCCAGATCCTCTTGGGCGTAATCAGCGGGAAACTGAACAGAGATTTCCTTGGTTTCGCCTAGGTTCATACCCAAGATGCCATCGATAAAGCCAGGAATAAACCGACCTTCCGTCAATTCCACCTGGAA
>JAYKHH010000365.1:0-9694 GCA_035285265.1 Leptolyngbyaceae cyanobacterium
CAATTTTGGATTTTGGATTTTGGATTTTGGATTTTGGATTTTGGATTCTCAGTTCTGACACCTAGCACCTGTCCTTACTGACACCCGACACCTGACACCTGACACCTAATGAGAGGAGTGATGATCATGACAATTTGGAACTGGTTTGTCCAACAAGCCCACTGCAGCAAACTCCCCGTTGCTCGGAGTCTGGCGGCGACGGTTACGAGTCTGGCTTTGGCCAGTGGGTTCATCCTGACGACCCAATCTACAAGCTTGGCTCAAGCTGCCTATGGCAGTTATGTAGGGGTAGGCGTCTCGACGGGGTTGACCCAGGGAGGCGGTGCCTATGAAGGTCGTCAACTGGCAGCTACGATCACAGGTCGCTATAAAATGCTAGAGTTCCCGGTGTCTTTGCGGGGCCAAGCCTTGGTTTTTAGCGGCACGACAGCCATTATTCCCGTCGTTTCCTATGACGTTCCCTTAAACTGGCAAACCGATGCATACATCGGCGCGGGCTATTCATTTTCTAGTGGGGATTCACCCTCTCCCGTCGGTAATAAAAATGCCTTCGTGATTCAACCCGGAATTGACTATTCCGTGCCTGAAAGCAATCTCGTCATTTTCGGCAATGCTATTTTTGCCTTTGATGCCTATCGCAGTGGTGGCACGGCGGCTTCTCTGCAAGGGGGCGTGGGTCTACGGTTTTAGAGGTTGATTGAACAATCAATGTTCATCCTACGAGATGTAGGGGCGAAGCATTTCGGTTGTCAAACTTAGGAGCCCCTTCAAAATCCCTAGCCGGAATGCTTCGCCCCTACAGAGGACTAGCTTTGATAAAACCTCTTGATTCCTAAGAGGATCAGCAGATGCAGTGGATAAAAACCATAAAACCAACGGGCTGTTTTGCCTTGCTGGTGATTGGCAAAATGCAAAAACACAGGGGTAATCACGGCAGGGAATTGAAATAGTCCCCAACTGCTCGATAATAGACCAGCGCTAACTAAGTGCAGAACGATCCAAACAGCCCACCAAAGCAAGGTTGGCTTAAATTTAGCTATCAACCCAATCATCAGGATGCCGTAAGCGCCATAGCTAAAGTTCAAGACTTCAGCAGCGATCGCCCCGATCCCTAAAATGATGTATTCAGTGGGAGGAGGGGCTAGGCGGCTCAAACGCAGTAGCCATAACCCTAAAGCCAAGGTGAATAAAATATTCAGGTTTTGGTTAGTAAGGGCTAAAAAATAAGGGATCTGGCTAATTGCACCCAACACCAAAAGTCGAAGTAAGTAATTTTGAAAATTGTGGGTATGCTTTTCTCCCTGGGCTAGAAGCCACGCAAACAGTGGGAAACTGAGCCGTCCCAGCACCCGAAATGTCAGAATCTGGGGAAAGAAGATAACTCCCACATGATCCACGATCATCCAGAACGCCGCTAGTAGTTTGATGTGGTAGTTATTAAGCTGTAAAGGTATGCCCACAGAGTCTCCAGAATTTCGCCTGGTAAATTTCTGCTAATATTTCTCGATTTGCTTAAAAATATCAAAACTTAAGAGTGAGGAAATCTACCTAGAGGAGCCGATAGGATCAATTTTGCATTGCAACCTAATGCCCTGGTGAAAAGGAGGTCAATGCTATGACATCAGAGAAAATTAATCTATCGTCAGACGAGCTGAATCGTGGAATCATGAAGTTTGATGGGGCTAATCTCCCGACGGCGATCGCTGTTTCATCCATCCTCACCTTAGGTACGATCGGATTTTTAATTTGGTGGGCATTTCAGTTTGCCTATGGTGGTTCCATGCCCATCGGGCTATTCCTGTAACACTTCATTATCTATGTCAATTATTGTTGCTAAAGACCTGAGTAAGGTCTACCCGGTTGCGGTTAAGGAGCCTGGACTGAAGGGGACACTGAGACACTTTCTGCGTCGCACCTATCGGACGGTGGAAGCCGTTAAAAATATCACCTTTCAAATTGAGCCAGGAGAAGTTGTTGGATTCTTAGGGCCAAATGGGGCGGGCAAGACAACGACTCTCAAAATGCTGACGGGGTTAATTCACCCCTCAAAGGGCGAATTGAAAGTAGCTGGCTACGTTCCCTTTCGTCGCCAAGCAGCTTTTTTAAAGAAAATCACCCTGGTCATGGGGCAGAAGCAACAACTGATTTGGGACTTACCGGCAATGGATTCCCTGAGAATCAATAGCGCTGTCTATGGGCTCTCAGACTCAGAGTTTCATCAGCGCGTTGGGGAACTGACGGAAATGCTGGCCCTGCAAGGCAAGCTCACGCAACCGGTCAGAAAACTATCCCTGGGAGAACGGATGAAGGCAGAATTACTGGCTGCCCTACTGCACCATCCCCAAGTGTTATTTCTCGATGAGCCAACCCTCGGCTTAGATGTGAATGCTCAGGCAGGAGTGCGGCAGTTTTTGCGGGAATACAACCAGCACTACGGGGCAACGGTGTTGCTGACCAGTCACTATATGGCAGACATCACAGCTTTGTGTGAACGAGTGCTGTTGATTTACGCAGGACAACTGATCTACGACGGTAGCTTGGATAGCTTATTAGACCGTTTTGCCCCCTATCGAGAGGTCAAGGTGGAACTCGCCCATCCCCAATCGGAGGAAAAGTTATCACTCTATGGAGACTTGCAATCCGTAGAGGCATCTATGGCGCGATTTCTGGTGCAACGGGAGGACTTAACTCGAACGGTTTCTAAGATTTTAGGGGAACTAGAGGTGGTGGATTTGACAGTCACAGACCCCCCAATTGAGGAAGTGATTGGTCGAGTGTTTCGGGCGGGAGTGGTGGTATAAGAGTGAGTTATCTAGAAGCCTTGGGAGCAGGTGCCCCTCTTAGCATTCCTTCTGCACTGAGATCTTCATCAATCTCTTCCCAATGAATTCCATAGCCTCCCCCACATATTTCCCACTGTAGTCGTTGTTCCAGTGTGGCATTAAGCAATCTTGGATACCAAGCTAGCGGTACAGTAATGGTGCGACCATCCATTAAATCCACACTGATTGTGGCATCAGTAAAATGGACATTCTTAACCCTCTCATCCGCCCGAATCGCCAAAATATCCATACCAAGCCTCCATCAAGAGCGTCTGATTTTCTTGTACAACTGACTGTAATTTTCCAAGTTCCTTAGCACTAAAGCCCATATTGTTTGCCAAGCTCACTGGGTCTAGCCAAAATTTAGCGGATGCACTATCACGATCAATATGGATATGTGGGGGTTCATTGGGTTCATGACTGTAAAAGTAAAGTCGGTAAGGGCCTACCCGCAAAACTGTTGGCATCATTCTAGATTACAGGATGACTAGGAGTAGGATAAACCAGGGTTTTCCCAATTCAGCCAGGGAATGAAAAGTAATAGATTTTACATTAACAGAACTTCTGATTGAAAAGGTCATGAGTCAGTTATTTCAGAAGAGAGCGGTCACATGAGTGCAAACAAACAACGGAGCCACTACCGAAGCCTCACTTTCTGGCTCCTACGGTCTAGAGTGAGCAGAATTGCCCGTGTTCTCTTCTCGGTGAATTACGCCTACATGACAGAGTACCGGGCCGAACTGTTGCTGTGGATGTTGGCGGGAGTTTTGCCCCTGATTTTAATGGGTGCTTGGATGCAAGCAGCTCAAGGGGGGCAATTTGGCCTGACGTCGGTGGAGTTTGCCCGCTATTTTCTAGCTGCATTTGTGGCGAGACAGTTTAGTGTGGTCTGGGTGATCTGGGAATTTGAGAAGGAAGTGGTGGAAGGTCGCCTATCACCTCGCCTGTTACAGCCCTTAGATCCAGGCTGGCATCACTTTGCCTCCCATTTTTCAGAACGGTTTGCCCGGTTGCCCTTTGCAGGTGTACTGGTGGGGATATTCTTCTGGCTCTATCCCGAAGCTTTCTGGATACCTAGTCTCTCCGGGACGCTCTTATTTCTTCTGGCAGTCCATCTGGCCTTCGCCCTGCGCTTCTTGATGCAGTACACGATGGCGATGTTTGCGTTTTGGACAGAACGGGCCAGTGCCATCGAACAGTTCTGGTTTTTGTTTTACTTGTTTTTATCGGGACTGATCGCGCCGTTGGAAACCTTTCCGCCCTTGGTGCGCGAGATTGTGATGTGGACTCCCTTTCCTTACATGGTCTATTTCCCAGCCTCTCTCCTAGTTGGCTTACCTGTGAATGTGGGGCAGGGGTTGTTGGTAATGAGCGGTTGGGGAGTCGTCTTTTTTATTCTGAATCGCTGGCTTTGGAACAAAGGATTAAAGCAATATTCCGGTATGGGAGCTTAGGATGCAGTATCCAATACAGCGCTATTTTCGGGTGTTGAGATTGTTTTGGAGTGCGGCGATCGCTGCCGAGATGGAGTATCGTCTCAATTTTGTCTTAGCCGCGTTGAGCAGCCTGGGAAATCTAGCCGGTAGCTTGTTCGGCTTGTTTTTGTTTTACCGTACCGGCTACACCTTCCAAGGCTGGTCTTGGGAAGAAGCCGGAGTAGTCTTGGGGATTTTCACCCTCCTCCAAGGGATTTCTAGCGCCTTCTTGGTTCCCAATTTGAACCGGATTGTCCGACAAGTGCAGGAAGGGACGCTGGATTTCGTGTTGCTGCGACCGATTAGCAGCCAATTTTGGCTCTCCACCAATACGCTTTCCCCTTGGGGTTTCCCAGATATTTTGTTTGGGGCAGGACTGATTGGATTTGCGGGTAGCCGCTTAGGGCTAGGGATCAGCAACTACCTCGTCAGCCTTCTGCCCCTAGGATTTGGGCTGGTCAGCCTGTATAGCCTGTGGTTTATGCTGGGCGCAACAAGTATTTGGTTTGTCAAAATCTACAATGTGACGGAGGTGCTGCGAGGTTTGATCGAAGCTGGACGCTTCCCCATCGTGGCGTATCCGGCGACCTATCGGTTTTTCTTTACCTTTATCGTACCCGTGGCATTTCTGACAACGGTTCCTGCTGAAACAATGCTAGGGCGATCGCCCTGGGGTTGGACTTTGGGGGCAGGGGTTTTAGCAATCGGTTTACTATTAGCATCGCGCTACTTTTGGCGATTTGCCTTGAGGTTTTACACCAGTGCTTCTAGCTAAGTCCAGAGATCTGCCCAAGAAATTTCTGAATCTTCGTGGCGGTTCGAGAACTGCCCCTGCCGAACGACACGCTCATAGAATGCCTCCAGAGCAGTTACGCAGGTCTTGTCCTCATAGAGATCATCATGCCTGAGGCTCATTTTTTGGACAATGGCCCGTCTCCACGCTGGATCGAGTCCTAACCGCACCGCAATTTTGATGTATTCTGCTTCATCTTGGGCGATGGTTTCTGTTACCTCCAGTCGTTTCAGAAAGGCGTAGGAGTGGCGACCCCGCATAAACGCTCCTGGACAGGTCACAATAGGTAGATGGCAGGCAATGCCCAACAGCGTTGTATTGCCCCCATTCCAGTCAAAGGTATCCAAAAAAATATCTGCAATAGCATTGAGCTGCACAAAGTTGTCATAATTTTGTCGAGGCAAAATGACACAGTATTTCTGGCTCTCCAACCCAGCTTGAGCAAAAGCCCGTTGGAGTCGTTGCTGAAACTTCTGGGTAATGGGCGTGCTGGGATGGGACAAAAACACAAACTGAGCGTTAGGCACCTGGGATGCGATCGCAACTAAGACGGAATCGTACTGGGGTAAATACTTAAAAAGAGACTGACAACAGAGATACACCACTGCATCTTGGCGTAACTGAAAGTCAGACCGAGCTTTTAGGGTTTGAGGCACCCTAGGTTTGGTATAACAGAGGCCAATATTGGGCAAGCGTACCAATTGCTCAGAATAGTGCTCTTGGGCATTGTCTGGTTCCATCAGATCGCTGGAAAGGTAATAATCTACGGTTGGCAAGCCTGAAGTAATGGGGTGTCCCCAGGCAGTACATTGGACTGGGGCAAGGCGAAGTCCAGCCATCTGAGTCATTAAAGGAGCCATGCCAATATCAGTAAATACAAGAATATGAGGCTGGTCAGAGATGATTTGCTGGCATACACTTTCCAGATTGTTCGGAAGATGGTGAAAGCGATCGCTGTACGCAGAAAACCGTGCTGTGAGGGAGTCCACTGTTTCACCAGTGTGATAGCAAAAAACCTCAAACTGTTCTCGCTGGTGATGTCGAATCCATCCTAATGCCCAATTTGCTCCGTTATGATTCCATAGATAATGGGAGATATAACCAACTCGAATCTTTTCATGCGGTCTTAAAGGATAGATTGGTGTTGGAACAGTCCATTGGGGATAGTTTGCAGCCATGACCCGATGCACGAAATCTCCATACTGCACTTGCAGGTCTCGATCATTCTGACATTGATACTGCAAATAGAAATTAGTACGACACCCAATACCCAGGAGAGCACTGCTTTGGGACTGTGGAGAGTCTAAACAAACGGTGGTCAGGAGCGCCTCTAAACCTTGGATAAACTGTCTACGGTAAAGATGAATTTCCGCTTCACTTTCATAGACAATCGGTAGGATTCTGAGCACTTCTAAGCTAAATCTCCAGTCATCAGGAAATAGGGAGGATGCTTCCCTTGCCGCTGCGATCGCTTCTTGAGTTAATCCAGATTCTTCTAAGGTTTTAATTAAAGAAAGATAGGTCTGAGGGGACTCAGGATATAGGGCAACGGCGGCTCGATCTACCTGATGAGCTTCGATGTATTGATTGGAATTTCTATAACAGTCCGACAGAATAATCGAAAGATTATGATCGGGTTGCTTTTCCAAAAATTTTCTATACTGCTCGGCCGCTTCCTTATATTTACCCTGATAGTAAAATGCAAACCCAAGATGAAAGGCAACCCCCATTTCATCTTGCTTAGCTTGGAAGGCAATTGCTAAATGGTTCAAAATATCAGGATTGCTAGGACTTAATTGTAAGGCAGTTTGATAGGCGGTGATTGCCTGATCAGTTTCACCACCTTTCATTAGAATATTTCCTAGGTTTAGATAACTACTGAAATAGTCTGGATTGGCAGTGATCGCTTGTTTATACAGTGATTCAGCCAACTCTATGTTCCCTGCCTTACCCCAAAGATTACCCAAATGATTGTAGGCAGTGGTACAGGTAGGCTCTAGATCAATGGCTTGTTGATAGGCTACCATTGCTTGATCAATATCACCCATTGCTTCATGGATGAGACCTAGTTCTATTGACTGATCAGTCCCTAGTATCTCTAACTTCAGGGATTGCTTAAGTGCATCTAAGGCGGCTGGGTATTGCTCCATTTCGTAGTAAACTGAACCCAGTTTTTGCCAAACAATCGCATTACTAGAGTCGAGCTTCAAGGTTTCTTGATACCTCTCTGCCGCCATACATAAATTCTGTAAGTTCCATAAATCATCCGCTTCCCTACATAAGTTATTGGCCTGTTTTTGCTTGGCTTCAAAGTCGCCACAAAAACCTTGCATGGCGTGAAGAAATGGTATATGTCGATAGTGCTGAATCGCATTTTGCTCAGTGCCAGATTGCTCCTGGGAATTCCAACTTAAAACATAGATGCCATTCCAAAAGGTAAAATAACGATCATAGGGTGTTGGTAAATCTAGAATCAACTTGCAGTCGGGATAAGCTGCCATAAAATCCCAGCTTGCTTGCTGCACAGCAGTCCTATTACTTCCCTCCACAATCATCAAAGCCTGCTCTGCCAAAAAAGGTCTGACTAACAGGAATCCTAATAGCTGAGAGCGATAATCATCAACTCCCTGACAGAAATAAACTCCAATCTTATCTACCAGTTCAAGTTCGCGTAGACTTAAGAAGAATTCCTCAAGGGTTTGATTGCAGCAAAGAACCTGATCCGTTAAATTGAAGTTGGAAAGATTGGTTTCTAGTGTCTCCAGACTGGTTCCGTCCGGATCGGATGCAGAGAAATGATCGATGGCATAGGCGATCGCATCAGGATGATCCAATAGTGCTCCAATCAGGTTGCTTCCCTGACCGCACCCCACTTCACAATAAAGCTCTCCTGGCTCCAAACAAGCCACCGCCCAATTGAGTAACTGCAGAATCGCAGCGGTGGTTTCCCCTTCAAACTGTTCTAGAATTTCTTGAAACTGCTTGGATTTCGGCTGAATGGAGACCGTCCCCCAATCGACGTACTGTTCCGATAACTGCTCAAAAAACTGTTGAATCTTCATGGCTGAGATACTGCTGTTGAGGAATCCACCGATCTCCTGCCATGAAAGTCTTTTGCTAGAACGAACAAGTTAGCAGGCGAGATTGGGGATAGGACGTTTGGAGTTGGTTTTGCCGCTGGGGATTAGGACGACCGTAGGTGGCAACAGAGCGCAGGGATTCTGGGAGTGGTAAAACAGGGAGGGTTTCCTCCGCTAAGTCACTAAACAAAATCACTTTTTGGATCTGCACCTGCTTTTGCGTCTGTTGGCGGTATAAATCCTCGTAGGCTTGCACCACCTGTTGCCAGCGATCGCTCGGACAATAGCTGCGATCAATCAAAATTACCAAGTTAGGAATGGCAAAGAATTGACTGATGATCAAACCTGCGATGCCGAAGCTCAACCAGCCTAGGCCAAGAATTCTAAACAGTGAACGATTGAGCTGAACCATCTATAGGAGCCATCTATAAATTTGCTTGAAATAGGTCTTTCAGGAGCGTCTGCACATTTTCAGGATTACCGGATTTCACCGTTGCCTCTCGGAGTTTGGCAATACTCTCTAATTCCTGTTGATTCACTTCACCATAGGCAATGGGATAGATTCTGACATTACTTTGACCCAAAATTTGCTGGACTTGATCAAATCTGAAGCCCGCATTCGTTTCTCCATCCGAAAGAACAAGGAGATAAAAACGACCGTTGGTGTTTGCCTTGGCCTGTGCCATTAATTCCGTCAAGCCTACCAGAATGCCATCATACATAGCCGTCCCCCCATCTGCTTCAAGAGCATCAATGGCTGCCAAAAGCCGCTGATGTTGCAAGGTGTCAAAGGGAGCCAAGGGCACGACATATTTGGTGCGATCGCTAAAGGTAACCAAACCAACCTGATTCCCGGCATTAATTTCTCCGGTGGCAATGCGTAAGCCTGCTTTCACGGCATTGATGCGATCTCCATCCATGGAGCCACTGGTATCCACCACGATCATCATAGAAACACTGCGCCCAGAGTCTTTCCGCTGTTTCCAATAGGTTTGGGTAGCTTGCAGAACTTCTCCAGGGGGAAACGGGGGGAAGCGATCTCGCTTGAGATAATCCGTAACTTCAAATCCCTGAGCTACGGACAATTGCTGCATGGCAGTTGAAGTAGCAAAGTCACCAAACTGTTTCAAAGCTTCTGTTTGCGCGGGAGTATTCCACTCAAAACCAACCAATGGGTTATTGTGAGGCACTCCAAAGGGGATAAAGACCGTGGTTTCAAATCCAGGTAATTGCTTAATCAGTTGGTAATTCTGATACTCAATCGGAAACGCCTGCAATTTTTGTTGGTCTCGGATAAAGAGTTCTTGCAGATCCAAGGTGGTGAGGGTGGTAATTAGAACTTGCTTCTGAAAGGCCGCAAATACAGAGTTGACCTGGGGAGATTGCAGATCAGTCAAGGTCAACATTTTGCCATCCTGCTGATGTCCTGCCGCCCGCCAAAACAGGGTATACAACACATTTCGGGCCGTAGACCTGGCGTACGGGTTAGGATATCCGAGCGCTCATTTTCCCGAGAATATCGCA
>JAYKHH010000366.1:0-8049 GCA_035285265.1 Leptolyngbyaceae cyanobacterium
GCCCTACGGCAGCCAAGGATATTGCCGAAAATCTGGCGATCGCTTTTCCAGAAACGCCTGCTTACCTTCGGAACCCTCTTCCGTCATGTAATAGAGCATCGTGGCGTTGCCTGCTAACTCCTGTAAACCTGCCTGTCCATCGCAGTCCGCATTCAGAGCAGCTTTGAGACAACGAATCGCGATCGGGCTTTTCTCTAGAATTTCCTGTGCCCATTGGATACCTTCAGTTTCCAATTGTTCGACAGGAACCACATGGTTGACGAGACCCATTTCCATCGCTTGATCTGCCGTGTACTGACGACAGAGAAACCAAATTTCCCGCGCTTTTTTCTGACCGACAATTCGAGCCAGGTAGCTAGCTCCAAAGCCACCGTCGAAGCTTCCGACCTTTGGCCCCGTTTGCCCAAAGATGGCATTGTCTGCTGCGATCGTTAAATCACAAATGATGTGCAGAACGTGCCCACCCCCGATCGCATAGCCCGCTACTAAGGCAATCACCACCTTGGGCATGGAACGAATTAAACGTTGTAAATCCAACACATTCAAGCGGGGCACCCCATCATCCCCCACGTACCCTGCTGCACCCCGAACACTCTGATCTCCCCCAGAGCAAAAGGCATACTTGCCATCGGTCTGGGGGCCTGCCCCTGTGAATAGAATTACCCCAATGCTGCGATCTTCCCGTGCATCTGTAAAGGCATCGTAGAGTTCAAAAATGGTTTTAGGTCGAAAGGCATTGCGCTTATGGGGACGGTTAATGGTGATTTTGGCGATACCGTCTGCTTTGTGGTAGAGGATGTCTTCGTAGGTTTTGGCAACTTGCCATTCAATGTGCATGGTGCAAGGGATGTAAGGGGTAGCCATCCCTCATTATCGCTGGGGTTGCGACACTTCCTGCGAACATTAGCACTATGCTTGCTCCAATCTGAGGTTGGCTTGTGTAGCCTAGAGATAACGGCAAGGGGATGACCTTATGGCTCGTCTAGAACAACGGCGCTCTCAAAATATAGAGGGTGACTTTTATGTGGACAATACTTGTATTGACTGCGATACCTGTCGCTGGATGGCTCCAGAGATATTTGAGCGGGCAGACAGTCAATCGGCAGTGTATCATCAGCCAACGAGTAAGCATGAACGACTGTCAGCGCTCCAGGCTCTCCTAGCATGTCCTACAGATTCGATCGGGACGATCGCCAAACCCACCGATATTGTCAAAGCCCAGAAGAGTTTTCCGATTCCAATAGAGCTTCCGGTGTACCACTGTGGGTACCATGCAAAGAGTTCCTATGGGGCGACTAGCTACCTGATCCAGCGACCCGATGGCAATGTTTTGGTAGATTCGCCTCGGTTTGCGGCTCCCTTGGTCAAACAGTTAGAAACCATGGGTGGGGTTCGCTACCTGTACCTAACCCACCAGGATGATGTGGCAGACCATGAAAAATTTCATCAGCATTTTGGGTGCGATCGCATTCTTCATCGCCACGACATTAGCAAAAACACCCGCACGGTAGAAATACAACTTATTGGAACTGACCCAATTGAATTAGCTCCAGACTTACTCATAATCCCGACTCCCGGACATACCAAGGGACACACGGTTTTACTGTACGATCGCAAATTTCTGTTTACGGGCGATCACCTCGCTTGGTCTGCCCGCCTCAAGCAACTGATTGCCTTCCGCGATGTTTGCTGGTGGTCTTGGTCAGAACTAGTCACTTCGACCCATAAGCTAGCAGACTACTCCTTTGAGTGGGTCTTGCCGGGGCATGGTCGTCGTTATCATAGCGATCGCGACACGATGCAGGATCAAATGCAGCGCTGCCTAGCCTGGATGGAGACAAAGCCGTAGGATGGTGAATGCCGATAGTTAAGAATGTTGGCCGTCGTGTGCGATCGCTGCCTTAGTCCTAGGAATTTTGATATGGAAGATGCAACCTTTGAAATTTTTCTGAGTCTGGCAGGCATTTGGATAGTGCTGGGAGGGGCGATCCTAATTGCCCTTCTCAAGGCAGATGGTCAGCCGAGTCGCTTGGGTCAATGGGGATTAGTCGTCACACTTCCCATTGTGATTCCATTCGTTGCGGCTCTCACCTTTGCAGCTCTCTACCATTGAGAGAAAATAATTACTTTAATGGGAGGGTTTAGACTGCACGATTGGAATCCCAATCACAAACTCTGCCCCTTGCCCAGGTGTAGAAACACATTTCAAAAAACCACCGTGCTTTTCTGTAACAATTTGATAGCTAATGGATAGCCCCATGCCAGTTCCCTTGCCAACGGGTTTGGTTGTAAAGAACGGATCAAACAATTGCTCTTGTACGGTTGGGGTTAATCCTGGCCCATTGTCAGCAAGCCGAATTACCACTTGTTCTGGTTCTAGAAACTCAGTACGAATTGTTATTGCAGGAACATAAGAAGTGCTCTCTTCGGGTGCAAGACTGAGCCGATGGTCTTCTAGGGCATCAATCGCATTGCTGAGAATGTTCATAAATACTTGATTGAGTTGTCCGGCATAGCACTCAATTTTAGGTAAATTGCCGTAGAGCTTAACCACCTTGATTTCGGGATGATCCGGTTTAGCTTTGAGACGGCTATGGAGAATCATCAAGGTACTATCTAGACCTTCATGAATATCAACATCTTTAATTTCCGCTTCATCCAGACGGGAAAAAATGCGAAGAGATTGAACAATCTCACGAATACGATCCACGCCAACCTGCATGGAACTTAGGAGTTTAGGCAAGTCATCCTGTAGAAATTCCAAGTCGATTTCTTCTTCTTTCCTTTGAATTTCGACCGTGGTCTGAGAAGACTGCGCTTGATACAATTGCACCAACTCTAGTAAGTCTTGGATATACTCACTGGCATAATGGACATTGCCATGAATAAAGTTGACGGGGTTGTTAATTTCATGGGCAACTCCGGCGACCAATTGCCCCAGGCTTGACATTTTCTCACTTTGAACAAGCTGGGTTTGAGCTTTTTGTAATTCTTGCAGGGTTGTTGCTATTTCCTGTGACTTTGCTCTTTCCCTAGTTTCGCTTTCTTGCAGCATTTTCTGAGTCAGGGTGTAGTCCAAAATCAATCCTGTCAAAGGCACTAAATAGGCAATGATTTTCAGAAAATGGGCAATATTGAAATGATTATCAAATAAGGCCGTAGAACCAAACACCATGTGGAGTTGTGTAGCCGCATTGGGAATTGTACTCACTACTAAGGCATGGGAAAAGAGACTAGGGTTCTTTCGGTAAAAGCGAGGATAAATAAAGATTCCAGCCACTATAAACAAAATCAAAGGAATGACATCCCAGGGGCGGGTGAGGATAGCATCCGGAAAAGTAGTGGCGGGTAAGTGGGCGGTCGTGGCACACAGGTGAATAATCCCATAGGCTAATACTCCCAAGCCTAAGCTAACACCCCCTACAAACGCAGTATTACCTTGCCACTCCTTAGGTTTGACGGTGAGAAAAAATCCAATTCCTAGAATGGTTAGTAGGGCGTTGCACAACCGACAAATAGCCCAGGTAAATGGAATTAGGTTGCGACTGTCAGCAACGCCTTCAATCAGGCGATCGGCTGCCAGGGTATGGAATGCATCCATACACCCTGCAAATAACAAGGTGACTCCGAGAATCGGTGTGGTGACATCATGATTGATCGTGAAATAAGCAAACGCAAGAATGGCGGTGAAGATAGCCGTACAAAAAGCACTCCACTCTAAAAGCGTATGAATAAAACTGCCGGACAGGGTGCGGTGCATCAGATCGGCTACCTGATTGGGCGGTAAATCAGCAAAGACTGACCCATTCAAGGCATGAGTGGCATCAAAGTCTACTCCTGCCAGATTGAGGAGAAACGGCAGTCCAGTGATGGCTAGAATTACCCAAATCAATTGCTTAGGTAACCTTGTGGCCTCGGAGGGGATACCCCACAAACTTTGATTGAAAAGAGATAAGCGATTGGTCATGCTGTTAAGGCTGACGGTCATCTCGGTATGTTACTTCCCTGGAAACTACTTTTTATGAACGTCAGTTCGACAATCGGACTATCGAATTCACGTTTTATCACAAAGGTTTTGGGTGACATTATAACTAGTAGTTGTAGGCGTGGATCTGTCAATCCTTCCTGGAAGGGCGTGGCAGTGCCATACCCTTAACAGGAAGGGTCAGTTCATTGACGCCATGAGCTACGTAGGTAGGCAAATTAGGTCGGCAAATTAAGACCTGAATTCAGGTCTCAGCGATAGGATGACTAGTAGTCTGTCAAGACTGTTTTGAGGGGTTGTAACCCCCAAAACACCCGATTTTTTTTGATTGAGGGGTAATTCACATCAAACCTGACGGTCTACTAGACGGGAATCTTGATCAGGAATTCGGTGCCCTGTCCTGCTACGGAGATACATTCAAGGGTACCTCGATGCTTCTCAACCACAATTTGATAACTAATGGACAAACCTAGTCCAGTTCCTTGTCCTACGGGTTTAGTTGTGAAAAATGGGTCAAAAAGGCGCTTCCTGACAGATTCGGGCATCCCAGGCCCATTATCGTGGATCGAAATCGTGACTTGATTGGAGTCTGAGAGGGCAGTTTTGATGGTAATAGTACCGGGTTGGTTGAGAGGGACGGCAGGAGATGGCTCGGCTTCAGCCTCCCGTAATGCATCGATCGCATTCGCCAAGATATTCATAAATACCTGATTCAGTTGTCCGGCATAGCAATTGACCAGGGGTAGTTCCCCGTATTGCTTTACGACTTGAATATTGCCCGTCACCAGACTTCCTTTCAGACGACTTTGTAAAATTAGTAACGTACTATCCATGCCTTCATGGATATCAACGGGCTTCATCTCGGACTCATCCAATCGAGAAAAATTGCGAAGGGAAAGAACAATTTGCCGAATCCGCTCCGTACCCATTTCCATCGAAGCAAAAATTTTCAACAGATCTTCTTTGATAAAAGCTAAATCAATGGCATCGGCCTGATCCTGGAGTGCTTGGCTCGGTGTGGGATACTCTTCCTGATAACGCTGGAGTAAGTTCAACACCTCTTGGGTGTAGCTTCTCGCATACTTGACATTGCCATAAATAAAGTTGACCGGGTTGTTAATCTCGTGAGCGACCCCTGCCACTAGCTGACCGAGACTGAGCATTTTTTCGTTTTGGATCAGTTGGGCTTGGGTAGCCTTTAGCTCCGCTAAAGCTTTCCCCAATTGCTGAGCTTGAATTTGAGCAGTGGTAGCCGCAAAGTTGCTGCGAGTATAGAGTTCTGCTTGGTCAATGGCGATCGCCAACTGATCGGCGACGGCCTGGAGAAGCTGCACCTCGTTATTACTCCAAGGTCGGGGTTGCTCGAAGTGAGTACAGAGCAGCACCCCCATCTGCTGCGATCGAGTTTGAATCAACAATGCTAGAACAGACTTAAAGCCTAAAGACATCAGATGGGCACAGCTAGAAGGATCAAGCTGAGTTTCGGTTCCTAGGTCATCAATGCGGATCAAGTGCTGCTGTAAAATCTGATCTCCTAACCTAGGGATTTCTTCAAAGGGATTTTGTAAAATGTGGGCAAAGCTCGGATCAGAAGCCTCATAAATTAATTCAAAATAGGGGGTGCTCACATCCGAACGGAACCAAAAAAACCGACAACGATGCACCTGGAGGAGATTGCGAATTTCAGTTAAGGTGGTGCTTAGAATAATTTTGAATTCTAAAGAATTGCGAATCAGTCGGGTTAAGCGATTCAGGAGTTCTTCCCGTTGGGCACTACTCGTCAACTCAGCAAGCTTTTGTTGAGACTGCTTTTCCAACACTTCTTGCTTGGCTAGTCGGGTTGCGATCGCTCCTAGCAATTCACTGTGACTAAAGGGTTTAACTAAGTAATCGTCTGCCCCCAAATTCATGCCTTGGCGGAGATCTGCCTGACTGGCTTTAGCAGTTAAGAAAATAAAGGGAATAGCAGCCGTTTGGAGATCCTGATGTAAGGTATGGAGCACCCCATATCCGTCTAATACGGGCATCATGATGTCACAAATGATCAAATCAGGAGATTGTTCCTGCGCTAAGCGCACCCCTAACTCACCATTGTCTGCACTGAAAGTCTGATAATGTTCAGCTTCCAGAATCGACACAATACTATCTCGAACATCTTCAGAATCTTCGATGATTAAAATCTTTTTCATTGCCCCGTATCTTAAAGTCCCGATCATTCAGAAAAAATTGTTTCCCGTATCTTAGTCTTCCCAGATGGGTGAAAAGTTCATCCTGAACCAACCCCCTCCGCAGCCATCTTCGGTTGAATCGATCCCGAAGCAACAGCCGTAAGTCTTTTCAAACAAGAGTTTTTTTAGATATCCTAAGCATGAGAATGGCTATGGCTATACTGAAAAGATGCTGAACAAGGGTGCCCTGTTTCACCAAACTGTAGTTCAGTACGGCAGGAAATAAATTTCCAGAATGATCGAGGGCTTGGGAGCCTTCAAGGAGTGAGGTGGGTTGCCAACTTATGCCCGCACAGGTAGGGAAAAGTAGAAAGTTGCGCCCCCCTCTACCTGACCTTTTGCCCAGGTGCGCCCTCCATGGCGATGAATAATCCGTTGGACATTGGCGAGACCGATTCCTGTTCCTTCAAATTGTTCTGCACTGTGCAAGCGTTGAAACACGCTAAATAATTTATGGCTATACTGCATGTCAAACCCGACGCCATTATCGCGGATGTAGCATACCACCTGATCGGGGCCGAGCATACTCCCGATCTCGATCTCTGCCTGGGGGCGAGTCCGGGTGTACTTCAGTGCATTAGCTAGCAGATTATTGAGGACGAGCCGCAACAAAACTGGATCTCCATACACCTGAGGGAGTGGCTCAATTTGCCAATGAATGTTTCGTCCTTGAATATCAGGTTCTAAATCACGCTGCACGTCTTGGAGCAGTTGGTTCAAATTCACCTGGGTGAAATGCATCGCGGTTCGTCCCAAGCGCGAAAATTCCAGCAAATGATCGACTAGAGTATTGGCGTAGTTCGTGGATTGAGCGATCGCCTGTAAATAGTGGAGGTTCGTCTCATCCAGGAGGTTGCTGGAGCCAACCCGTTTTTGGATTAAGTCTAGGAAGCCACTAATATGCCGCAGGGGAGCCTGTAAATCGTGGGAGACCGAATAAGAGAAGGATTCTAGTTCCTGATTTGCAGTTTCTAACTGAGCAGTTCGTTCTTGAACGCGCTGTTCTAGAGTTGCGTTAAGCTGTTGAATCTCGGCTTCTGCCTGTTTGCGGGCAGTAATATCCGTCATCATACTGAGGAACCCTACAACTTGGTTGTTGGAATTGAAGGTAGGGTTGGTTGTCGCTAGCAACCAGAGAACGGTGCCATCTTGGCGGCAAAATCGAAACTCAATCTGATCGGGAATGCCTTGCTGATTACGCTTGAGGGTTTGCTCTGCAGTGGGGCGATCGCTACCGTGAATAAATTCTAAGAGGGAGCGACCGATCATCTCCTCAACCTTAAAGCCCAATAGATTGGCCATGCGTTGATTGACATATTCGGTGCGTCCTTTGGCATCTAGCATCCACACCCCTTCATAGGCTGTATCTACTAGGTGCTGATAACGAGCCTCACTGGCCTGTAGGTTTAATAAACTAGTCTCAGCCCGTCTTTTAGCATTGCGTAGATCTGCTTGGAGGTAACTGAGGAAGAGAGCCAGACCAATAAACAGACTGAGGCGGATCAAATCCTCTTGACTCGTAATCCCAAATGCCAGATGAGGCCGAAGAAGATAATAATTAATGCTGAAAACAGACAAAATAACCGCCAAAAGCCCTGGTCTTAAACCTCCATACCACGCGGAAAAAGCCACAGCTCCATAAAACAACGGAAACGTGTGGGATGGTACCACGAGGCGAAATGCCAATGTCAGGATCAGAGACACCGCCACGGCAACCACCGCAACTCCATAGGTTACATAGGGTAGTACCTTGGAGTAGGCAACTCTTGGCATCCATCTCTTTTCTTCATTCACAGGACAACAGCTTGTCTTCACAATAATTTTATGACAGCTCTA